>PWPN01000256.1 GCA_003557125.1 Phycisphaerae bacterium
AGATCTGCCGCAAGCTCGGGATCGGCTATCACGTCCCGGTGGCCTTCGGCGTTGCGATCTTCGCCTATGTTGCGATCACGGAGCCGTCAGACGGTGCGCGTGTTCTGGGTGGGATGCTGGCGTCGTTTGCTGCGGTATTCTTAGCGGCGGTGGCAGCCTTCGTGCCCTTGGGGTATGCGGTGACGGAGGAAGCGGTTGTCATCCGTCGGCCGATCCGCTCGATCCGCATCCCCTTGACGCGGGTCAGCGAGGCACGGCGTATCGAGTTGACCCGCATTGTCCGGGTGTGCGGCGTGGGCGGCTTTTTCGGGGCGTGGGGTCGCTTTACGAGCAAGCAGCTCAAATCGTTCCGCGCGTACGTCACCCAACGCGGCAATCTGATATGCCTGTACCTTACGGAAGGTGATCCGGTAGTCCTGTCGCCCGACGACCCGGACGGGATGATCGCGGAGATCCAGCACCGGGTGCCACGGGCGGCTTGTTCCGCCAGTGCTCCCTCACGGTAGCGGCTCGGATGATCGCTCCACTTCTCACAAACCCAAGGCTCGCATCAGGCAACCGTGAATAAGGATAAGAATGCAATCAGCCTTCGCCGCCCCCCCCGACCGTACCATAATTCACGATATGCTGAGATGATCGGGGAGAGTTGCTCGTTCATGATGCGCCTCGAATTGAGTCAATTCAAAAAGAAAGTGATCGAAACTTTGCGACGAAATTGTGCGAGTGTTGGTCGGCGATAGATCGACCCCTTAGAATGGCTCAAGGCCGTCAAGGGGATGGCTAAGCTTGAAGCCCTCGATTGCAAATGTATCCGCGATATCTAATCAACCGGTGGAGGTGTACGATGGTTCGTAATTTCGGGATAAGTGTCCTTATGCTTGGCTGTCTGGCTTTTGTGTTTGCATCGGTGGCGGACGCACGCGTTGCCTCGGCGGCCGATACGCAATGGACAATCCCGTCCGCTCAGTCGCTCGGTGGCTGCTGCGACCGGGACAAAGACAAAGGCCAGGGCGACAGCGACAGGGCGAATCTGTGCAGCCGAGATAAGGGCAAGGGCGGTTGTGGCCATGGCGACACGATCCTGCTCGGCTCGGACTGCGACAGGGATAAAGGCAAGGGCGGTTGCGAAAGGGCCAACCTGTGCGGCCGCGACAAGGGCAAAGGCGGCGGCTGCGGCCGAGGCGACACGATTCTGCTCGGTACGGGCTGCGACAGAGACAAAGGCAAGGGATGCGACAAGAAGGGCTGATCCGACTTGCACCGTATCGGTGAGCTGGTGTTGCCTGCCTCATGCGGTATGCGTGCAAGCAAGCGGGCTATGCGTGCAAGCAAGCGGACACAGTCTGAGCGAGGGTGCCTTATCGGGGGAGGCACCCTTGTCGTTTGAGAATAATGTGAAGCGGATCAGGCATCCGAGCCGCGACCGTGAGGGAGCGATGTAGCGGCCGCCCCCCGTGGCGGCCGTTTTTTGCAGGGACAAGCACGGGCGTCAGGGTGGTACGGGCGTCTCGCCCGTCTGATACGAATCCGAGCTACGAGTGTGAGGAGCGGGCATGTCGCGTTCCGCTTCCTTGCGAGCACGACTCAAGGCCGTTACGCCCTTTACAGATAATGCTTCCGTGCGAGGCGAAGCGACGCCTGGAATTTTTCGTTGTGTTCAGCTGCTTTGTGAAAGTCGGCCATCAGGTCGTCCATCTTGCCCATGAGCCGCTTTTGGGATCGCGGTGCGCAGCGCGTGAGGACGTACTGCGCGAGAAGCGGAAGCGTCAGCGACGCGCATGAGTAGACGACGACGTTATTGATGTGCGCGTCCTTGACTTTGCCCCAGCTCCTTGCTTCGGAAGGCGTCGCACCGCTGAGGCCTCCCCATTGCGGCGTGTCGACCCCCAGCTGGATGAAGTAATCGTGCCCGCCGCGTGACTCGTCCATGAAGATCTGATGGAGCGTGGGCTGGGTCTGCATGTAAAAATTTTTGGGCGAGCCGCCGCCCACGATGACCACGCCGTTCGTGTCGGCCGCACGCACGATGGCCGCCGTCTCGACGACGTCTTTAAGCGGATCGAGCTGGATGGGCTGATCGTAGAGGTGCGGAACCGCCAGGTTCATCGCGATCGACGAATCGCCCGGCGACGACGTATAGACGGGCACCTCGAAACCGGCCGCCGTCGCCAGCAGGGACCATTCCGGCTTGGGTGCCGACTTCTGCACCTGTCGGCCGAGCTGATAATGGAACTCGGCCGTCGACATCGGCCGATCGTGTTCGATCCGTCGGACCGTCTGAAGAATGATCCGGTCGGTGGCCAGCAGCGTGTCCTCGTCTTCGATGAAGACGTCGTAGATCCGGGCTACGCCCTTCTCGGCCAGGTCGTTGTCATCGACCATGAAATGGCCTTGCATCATCGGGCGCAGGAAAGGCCGATGCAGATCATGATAGAGGTTCGCCCCCGTCGAGATGATGCAATCGATGAACCCGGCCTTGATGAGTGCGGTCACGATCCCGCTCATGCCGATCGGCGTCATCGCGCCGGCCAGCGTCATGCAGATCGTCGCACCTTCCTCGATCATCCGCCGATAGAGCTTGGCCGCCTCCGCCAGTCGGCGGGCATTGTAGCCGGAACGGGCATAGACCTCGTCGATCATGTCCGCGACGGTGTGCGCCCGGTCCAGATCGAGCGGGTCGATCATCGGCAGGTCCATCTTTTCGGCTTTGCGCGGCAGGTCCGCCATCGGCAGCGGGATGTCCGGTTGCGTTTGCGTCATGGTATCGCTCCTGTCGCCACCACCATCCGGTGGCCAGCCACAAGATAACCCAAACCGCACGTTTTTTCAGGAGCCGCCAACCGATCCGGGCGAACCGAGCTGGAGGAAGGTCGGTGAACGCTGTCCGCAGTCATCCGGATGAGCGAGCTAACTTGTGGATATACAGAGGGTTATCGAAATGCTTCGGCATAGGCACGCAAAGGAACAGGGCCGTCACTCGAATCTTCCATTCAAGCGACGGCCCTGATGTTTGCAAGAGGGCCCGAGCTCGCCGTAACTCGGGCCCTCCAAGCCAGGCTGTCCGCCCCTCGCGGGGGCGGAAGACCCCACAGCCTCTGAAACCTCTATCGTGACAACGGAGGGCCGGCTTGAAATACGCTCCCAAAGGCGTTTATTTCGCCAGAATCACGTAGGTTTATTTCAGGAAAGACTTTAGGAGAAATCGTCGTGCTTCGAAGGTCAATCCATGATGAATTTTTTTAAATCCCGGCCGGTTCGACCACATGAATGTAGTCGTGGTCGTCGGTCCCCAGGCCGAGCCGGGCAGCCGCATGGATATGCGGAAGTCGGCCCTGGTCGTCACCGATGGCCGACAGGTTTTCCTCCGCCCGTCGCGTGTTGAGCACCTCGAGGGCGACGGTATCGGCCGCGACCGGGTCGAGGCTTGCGATCAGGCCCGCATAAGGCCAAACGCAGTCGCGGTGGACAAGCGGCCCGCGGTCGAAGACAGCCCGCAGGCCGTTGACGATGTGGATCCGCAGCTTCGAGCGGATCGCGGGCGTCGCCAGAAGCTCAGCCAGGTGTGGTGCGCAGGCCCCTTCGTACCAGGGGCTTTGGCGCTGGACGAACGGCAGGGAGGCATTTTTGATGCAGCCGGCGATCCCGCAGACGTTGTCGGTCGACAAGGTGGGGACGTTGATGAGTGCGGTGACCTGTTCGAGTACCGCAGCCAAGGTGACCTCGGCATCGCCCACCCGGCTCGGCTGCGACTGCCACCCGAAAGTTCGCGGGCGAGTGCCGAGCACCTGTGTCAAACGCGGCGGAGGTCCGATAAGAACGATCCTTTCGCGCGCAATGTCCGCATTTTCGAGTGATTGAACGATTTGTCCGGCCAAAGTCTCTGCGGTGGCCAGTGGTTCGAAACCGACTGCGTCCAGGGCGATGCCCACCACGTCGTCCGGTTCGATGAGGCGCTGCCACGCTTGCTCGGGATGCTCTGTCTCGGTAGCCAGGCACAGTGCGTGGTGCAGTGCGGTCAGAAGGGCCCTCTCGTGGAGTCGCGGGCCGGCCAGGATCATCGGGTTGCTGATCTTGGCGACGACCGAGCGGGCCTCGGGAGCGATGGGTCGGCCGGCGGGAAGATTCTCGAGATCGGGCAGATTGAAAACCGTCGGCTGGCCGAGGGCGGTCTGGCCGAACCCGGCGCGCACCGAGGCTGCCAGTAAACCGCAGTTTCCCAGGTGTCTCAGGAAGGTTCGGCGATCCACGATGCGATACCCCCGGCTTTGTACCATCCCCCAAAGGAGGGCCTACCATCCTGTGGGCCGAGCCTTTGACACTGGCTGAAGAGCCACCTACTCTTATCGGCCCGGACGGATGGATCACTGAGTTTTACTGGTTTGCGTTATTTTCCCAGCTTTCCATTTTTCCAACTTGGGAGTTCTCATGAGTGGTGTCGGTCGCACGGGGACGGATCTGGATGCGGTCAAGGAAACGCTGGCCTGCCAGGGTCAGGAGCATGTGCTCGCGCATTGGGACAGTATTACGGACGCCCAGCGCGACACGCTGTTAGCCGATATCGCACGGCTCAATTTCACAGCCATCGCGCCGCTCATCGACACCCATGTCCGCCGGGAGCCTTCCTTCACGCCGCCGTCCAACCTCGAACCGGCTCCTTCGCTGCCGGCTCGCCCGGGTCTCGATGAAGCGGGGCAGTACGCCGACGCCGTCAAGCGGGGGGTCGAGCTTATCCGCAAGAACCGCGTAGCCGCCTTTACCGTGGCCGGGGGTGCGGGCACACGTCTCGGTTTTGACGGCCCCAAGGGCATGTTTCCGATCTCGCCGGTCAAAAATAAGTCGCTCTTCCAGCTTTTCGCCGAGCAGATCCTCGGCACGAACCGCCGTTACGGAGCCGATCTGCGCTGGTACGTCATGACCAGCCCGTCGAACGACGCCGAAACGCGTCGCTTTTTTGAGGAGCACGCTTTCTTCGGGCTTTCGCCGCAGCGCGTCCGCTTTTTCCAACAGGGCCTGATGCCTGCATTCGACAAAGAAGGCCGCATCCTGCTCGATGCCCCCGACCGGATCGCCTTTTCGCCGGACGGGCACGGCGGAAGCCTTCTCGCGCTGAAACATTCCGGTGCACTGGCGGAGATGGCCGAGGCCGACATCGAGGCGCTCACGTATATTCAGGTGGACAATCCGCTCGTGCACATGATCGACCCGCTCTTTCTGGGCCTTCATGCGATGACCGGCTCGGAGATGTCCAGCAAAACGATCCCCAAGGCCGACGACCTCGAGCGCGTCGGCAACTTCGCCCTGGCCGACGGCAAGGTTACCGTCATCGAGTATTCCGATCTGCCCGACGAACTCGCCCATGCCCGGAACCCGGACGGCTCCCGGAAATTCGACCAGGGCAGCATCGCCATTCACATCCTGAGCCGTGCATTCATCGAGCGCATGACCGCCGACGAAGCGCATTTCGGCTTGCCGTGGCATCGCGCGGTCAAGAAAGTTCCCTATCTTGACGCGCAAGGTCGCCGCATCGAGCCCGACGCGCCCAACGCGATCAAGCTCGAAGCGTTCATCTTCGATGCGCTGCCCTTTGCCGACAAGCCATTGATACTTCAGACGTTGCGTGAGGAAGAGTTCAGCCCCGTCAAGAACGCCTCGGGTATCGACAGTGCCGAAACGGCACGGCGGGACATGAACCATCGTGCGGCGGCATGGCTGGAGTCGGCCGGTTACTACGTGCCGCGCAAGGTGGACAACGAACCGAACGGGCTCTACGAGATCAGCCCGACCTTCGCACTGGACGCGGACCACCTTCGCGAAGTGATGCATGAAATTCCGCACATGACGCCCGGCGGATCGCATTACTGGGAGTAACGGCAACGAAAGGTTACGCTGAGATCCCCGGCTGCCCGGAGGGGGCTTCCACAGGCAGTGCGGTTCATCGAAGCGCGACGATACGTGCCGGAAGTTGCAAAGCCATCCGATAAAAACATTGCAAATCCGATCAAGTCTGGTACAGTGTGAACGCGCGGTCCCGGCAGCGGTTCTCCGGCAGCGAACGAGCCGGCATCTCGACCGCGGCCCATCGGCCCTTTGGCTTCGGGTGTTGACGGAACGCAATGCGTCGCGCCGTTCGCCCACATCACAAGGATGCCCCATGAGCCAGGCGAGCAAAGGAGAGCTTCTGGTCGTCGATGATGAGCCGCTCAAACGCATTACCCTTCAGATCGAACTTTCGCAAGCGGGCTATGGCGTGCACGAAGCGGCTGACGCCCCAGCGGCACTGCGCGTGCTCGAAAGCCGCCCGATCGACGTGGTTATCGCCGACTTGCGGATGCCCCAGATCGACGGGCTCCAGTTGCTCGAACACATCAAGGGGCGTTGGCCGAAGACGCACTTCATGCTCATGACGGCCTACGGGTCCGTCGAATCCGCGGTGACTGCCATCAAGCGCGGCGCCTACGATTATCTCACCAAGCCGTTCCGTTCCGAGACGCTCCTGGAAAAACTCGAACGGCTCCACCTCGCCCGCCCGTGGGTCACCGACACGTTGCAGGAAGCCTCCGCCCACGAGCAGTACGGCGCGATGGTCGGATGCAGCTACGCGATCCGCCAGCTTTTCAAACGGCTCCGCGCGACCGTGGCGAGTCGAAGGCCGGTGCTGCTCGGCGGCGAGCCGGGAACGGGCAAAACGCTCGCGGCCCAGACGATCCATCAACTCGGCGAGCGCGGCGCGCGTCCGCTCGTAACGCTCGATGCGACCCTCGGCATCCCGGAATCCGACGTTCTTTCCGAACTGTTCGCGCGCGCCTCCGGCTCGTCGCTACTCGTTCGCGGGGCGGACATGCTGCCCAAGCCCTTGCAGAAACGGCTCGCGCGGATCTGCGACCAGGGCCCGTCCGAGGGGGACGACGGTATCCGGCTCCTCTGTACGATCCGGCGCGATCTCAACGAGCTTCTCGAAACGGGCACTTTCAGCCGCGACCTCTACTACCACCTCTCGGCCGCGAGCATCTCCGTGCCTCCTTTGCGCGATCACCGCGAAGATATTCCCATCCTGGCAGACCACATCCTGCAACATAGCGGCCTGACCGCCGAGGAGGTTTCCTCGGAGCCGTTGACACTCTCGGCCGGGGCGCTTGAGCTGCTGGTCAATTACGACTGGCCCGGCAACGTGCGCGAGCTCGAGCACGTCGTCCACCGGGCGGCCGCGACCGCCCGCAGCGCGCGCATCGACGCCGACGACATCCAGCTCCCGACACCGGTCGGGGCGACATCCCAGCAGAGCTGGGGCGGCCGAGGCGCCGATACGCCGGCTGCCACCTCGCTGACCGAGACGATCGCCGGCATCGAACGGGGCCTCATCGAATCGGCGCTGCATCGGGCCGCGGGCAACCAGGCGCGGGCCGCCCAGTTTCTGGGAATCCCGCGAACGACACTTCGTGACAAGATGACCAAGTACGGGATGACCGGCCCGGCCGATCGAACCCTCTCTCCGCCGGCATAGCCCCTTTCACCTCGAATAACGTGCATATCTTGACAGCCCGCGGGGCGGTGTTCAAGATGATTCCTGGATAACCGGGCCGGCGCGGTCCACGACGGGCCGACTTGCCTGCGTGTGAAATTTTTTTGGAACCGGACAGGGGTCCGAGTGGTACAATGCACAGAGTTCGGCCGGCGGGGTGCGGTCCCCCGACAGTCGGCCTCGCGGCATCCCAAGAGGATCAGGCGCCCTCACCGGGGCGGATGCGGGGTGTGGCCTTGCGATCCAACAGTTGCCAAACCGAAGCGCGGGGGAGAAGCCCGGCGGAAATGTGATTCGGGCCGTTTGCAGGGCGTGACGGGTGGTGACAGACGGACCTAAGGCTCAGTAAGGCGTGACCGGGTCGAGGAAAGCCTCGAAACGCCCGCGCTGGAGATCGAACATGATGCATCAGGCCACGCATCGGATACGTGCCTTCACCTTGATCGAGCTGCTCGTGGTCGTGGCGATCATCAGCCTGCTTGTCGGGATTACGACGCCCGCCCTCCGCAACGCCCGCGAGTCCGCTCGCCGTGCGGTCTGCCAGAAGAACCTGGCGACCATCGGGTTTGCGATTCAGGACTACCTGCTCCAGAACAACGAGACCTTTTTCACCGCTCGGCGGATGCGCTACTACGAAGAGCATGCCGAAGAGATCACCCCGGACTATGTCCAGCTTCCCTCGCTGCCGACGGTTTTGAGACGCC
>PWPN01000289.1 GCA_003557125.1 Phycisphaerae bacterium
GTGCCGTACTCGGACAATTACTTTGCGACGTTGAACTCGGCCGTCTTCAGCGACGGCTCCTTCGTGTACATTCCCGAGGGTGTCCGTTGCCCGATGGAGCTGTCCACGTATTTCCGCATCAACGCAGCCTCGACGGGCCAGTTCGAGCGCACGCTCATCATCGCCGAGCCCGGCAGTTCCGTGAGTTACCTCGAAGGCTGTACCGCTCCGATGCGCGACGAGAACCAGCTTCACGCGGCTGTGGTCGAGCTGGTGGCGCACGATGACGCGACGATCAAGTATTCGACGATCCAGAACTGGTACCCCGGCGACGAGGAGGGTCGCGGCGGCATTTACAATTTCGTCACGAAGCGCGGCAAGTGCCAGGGCCGAAACTCGCATATTTCCTGGACGCAGGTCGAGACGGGCTCGGCCATCACGTGGAAATATCCGAGCTGTATCCTGCTCGGCGACGGTTCGGTGGGGGAGTTCTATTCGGTTGCACTGACGAACAATCGCCAGCAGGCCGACACGGGCACGAAGATGATTCACATCGGCCGCGACACGCGCAGCACGATCGTGTCGAAGGGGATCAGTGCAGGCTTCGGCCAGAACACCTACCGCGGGATGGTCAAGATCAACAAGGGGGCGTCCAACGCGCGGAATTACACCCAGTGCGATTCGTTGCTCATGGGCGATCAGTGCGGCGCGCATACGTTCCCGTATATCGAGGTCAACAACAGCACGGCCCGCATGGAGCACGAGGCGTCGACCTCCAAGATCGGCGAGGACCAGATGTTCTATTGCAACCAGCGCGGGATCACGACCGAGGACGCTGTGTCGATGATCGTCAACGGTTTCTGCAAGGAGGTTTTCCGGGAGCTGCCGATGGAGTTCGCCGTCGAGGCGCAGCGGCTGCTCGAGGTGAGCCTCGAAGGCAGTGTGGGATAAGGAAAAAGGACCGAACCGGCGCGCGATGAAGCCGGTAGATAGAAGACAGCTGCAAAGAGCGGTACGCACCGCAGACAGCGGGGAGAAATTATGCTGGAAATAAGAAATTTACACGTTCGAGTCGAAGGCCATGCGATTCTCAAAGGGGTCGATTTGACCGTCGGCGCCGGCGAGATCCATTCGATCATGGGCCCGAACGGATCGGGCAAGAGCACGCTTGCGCAGGTACTGGCCGGTCACGAGGCCTACGAGGTGAGCGAAGGCCAGGTGCTCTACGAGGGGAAGGATCTGCTGGCGATGAGTCCGGAGGAGCGCGCCGGTGAAGGGGTCTTCATGGCCTTTCAGTATCCGGTAGAGATTCCAGGCGTGCGGACGAGTTATTTCCTGCGGGCGGCACTCAATGCGATCCGCAAGTATCGCGGGCAGGATGAGCTCGACGCGATGGATTTTCTGACGCTTCTCCAGGAGAAGGCTGTCAAGGTCAAACTGGACGATCGGTTGCTTGAACGTGCCGTGAACGAAGGCTTTTCGGGCGGCGAGAAGAAGCGCGGCGAGATCTTTCAGATGGCGGTCCTGGAGCCGCGGCTGGCGATTCTCGACGAAACGGACTCCGGGCTCGACATCGATGCGTTGCGCATCGTGGCCGAGGGGGTGAACAGTCTGCGCGATCCGCAACGGTCGATGATCGTCGTGACGCACTACCAGAGGCTGTTGAACTACATCGTGCCCGACTTCGTACATGTGCTCGTGGATGGACGATTTATACGTTCCGGCGGCAAGGAGCTTGCGCTGGAGCTGGAAGAGAAAGGCTACGGCTGGATCGAGAAGGAACCGGCCGATGCTGCCGCAGGGGGACGGTGATGAGTAGTAATCCGCATACGACAAACGAAAAAAATCCGGTGGAACCGTACCTCGCGGATTTTTCCACATTTGAAAAGGCGCACCAGGAAAATACGCCTTCCTGGCTGCGGCCTCGGCGGAAGGTTGCGATCTCACGTTTTGCCGAGTGGGGTTTTCCGACGATTCTCGATGAAGGATGGCGGTTCACGAACATCGGCACGCTGGCCCGGTCGCACTTCGTGGTGGCGCCGCCGGCAGGTGAGCAGGGTAGCGAGGCGATCGCTGCGCTTCTGGCGCGGGCCGAGAGCTACGTCCCTGGGGATGCGACGGCTGCGCGGCTGGTCTTCGTCAATGGGCGCCACGTGCCGGAACTCTCGACGGTGCCGGCGCAGGGTCGTGGGGTGAAGATCGGCTCGCTTGCCGGTGCGCTCGCTTCCCAGGAGGGCATTCTCGAGTGCTATTTGAGCCGCTTTGCGGACGCGGACGATCGCAACTACACGTTCGCGGCGTTGAACACAGCCTTTCTGGAAGACGGTGCGCTGGTCGTCGTGCCGCAGGGCGTGGAACTCGATAAGCCGATCCACCTCGTATTTCTGAGCGTGTCGGCTACCGACGGCTACACATCCGCGGTCCATCCGCGCGTCCTGGCGGTCGTGGGTCGCAATGCGCGGGCATCGTTCGTCGAAAGCCATCTGAGCACGCGCCACGAGGCCGCTCACTGGACCAACGGCGTCACGGAGTTGATCGCGTGGCAGAACGCGTCGGTCGATTATCATCGGCTTCAACTGGAGGATCCGGACGCGCTGCACACGGGTTTGCTCCGTTTTCACCTTGAAGCCGACGCCCAGCTTTCGTCGCATGTCATGACGCTCGGCGGCGCGCTCGTTCGCAATGACGTGCATGCCGTGCTGAACGGGAAAGGCGCCCACGGCGATTTCAACGGACTCTATGTCGCGACGGAGAATCACCACATCGACAATCACCTGCGCATCGAGCATGTCCGGTCGCATGGCATGAGCCGGCAGAATTACAAGGGTATTCTGACCGATCGGGGACGGGGCGTGTTCACCGGCCGAATCGTCGTCCACAAGGATGCGCAGAAGACCGACGCCAAGCAGACCAACCGCAACCTGCTGCTGTCCGAAGAGGCGCGTGCCAACAGTCAACCGCAACTCGAGATCTCGGCTGACGACGTCAAATGCACGCACGGCACGACGGTGGGGCAGCTGGACGCGGAGTCGCTCTTTTACCTGCGTGCGCGGGGGCTCCCCCTCGAAAAAGCGCGGGGGCTGCTCGTGCAGGCGTTTGCCCAGGAAAGCATCGAGCATATCGGCATCGCGTCGATCCGCGAGGCGATGCTCTCGGAGATATTCGGCCGGCTGCTCGCCAGGCCGGCGCTTGTGAGTGTGCCATGAAAGCGGTAACTCCCATCAAGCCGAGCATGGTTCGAGGGCCCGCGGCCCTGGACGTGCAGCGGGTCCGGCGGGATTTCCCGATCCTTTCGCGGCGTCCCGACGGACGGCCTTTCGCGTACCTCGACAATGCGGCCACGACGCAGAAACCCCGCCCGGTGATCGGTGCGATGAACCGATTTTATCGCCGTGAGAACGCCAACATCCATCGCGGGGTGTATGCGCTGAGCGTTCGCGCGACGGAGGCCTACGAGAAGGCCCGCGCGAAGGTGCAGCGGTTCATCGGGGCGTCCCGGCCGGAAGAGGTCATCTTCGTGCGCGGCGCGACCGAGGCGATCAATCTCGTCGCGTCCAGTTATGGCCGATCGAAGCTCCGCGCCGGCGACGAGGTCGTCATCACGACGATGGAGCACCATTCGAACATCGTCCCGTGGCAGATGGTGTGCGCGCAGACGGGTGCGTACTTGCGCATCGCGCCGATCGATGACGCGGGAAAGCTCGACATGGACGCCTTGGAAGCGCTCATCGGCCCGCGTACGAAAATCGTGGCGGTTACGCACGTCTCGAACGTGCTCGGCACGGTCAATCCGATCCGGCGCATCGTCGAGGTCGCCCATCGGCAGGGGGCGGCCGTCGTGGTGGACGGGGCGCAGGCAGCGCCGCATCTTCCGATCGACGTCGCTGCGCTCGGGTGCGATTTTTATGCGCTGTCCGGGCACAAAATGTACGGGCCGGGCGGGATCGGTGCGCTGTACGGGCGCTATGATCTGCTGAAGAAGATGCCGCCTTACCAGGGCGGCGGCGACATGATCCGTTCGGTGAGCTTCGAAGGCACGCTGTATGCGGACCCGCCGCAACGTTTCGAAGCGGGCACGCCGCATGTTGCGGGAGCGTTGGGGCTCGCGGCAGCGGTGGACTATCTCGACCGCATCGGGATGGTCCATGCGGCGGCCTATGAGCAGGAGCTGCTGGCGTACGGGACGAGCAGGCTGACCGGCGTTCCCGGAGTACGGATCATCGGGACGGCGCCGGAGAAAGTCGGCGTCCTCTCGTTCGTGGTGGAGAATATCCATCCGCACGACCTGGGGACGATCCTGGACGTGCACGGCGTCGCCATCCGTGCGGGCCATCACTGTGCGCAGCCGCTCATGGAGCGATTCGGCGTTCCGGCGACGGCCCGTGCGTCGCTGGCGTTCTACAATACCCGCGAAGAGATCGACGCGCTGGTCGATGCAATCGGCAAGGCCATCGAGGTGTTCGGTTGACGGCGAACCTCCAGGAACTCTACCAGGAAGTCATCCTCGATCACCATCGTCGGCCGAGGAATCGCGGCACGCTGTCCGAGCCGGTCCATCGGGCCGAGGGGTCCAACCCGCTGTGCGGCGACCGGCTGACGATCTATGTCCGACTGGACGGGGATGTCATCGCGGAGGTCGCGTTCGAAGGGTCCGGCTGTGCGATCTCGACCGCGGCGGCGTCTCTGATGACCGAGGCTGTCAAGGGTAAGACGGTTTCCGAGGCCCAGGTCCTGTTCGAGCGCTACCATCGCATCTTGACTGAAGATGGCGGCGAGGCTGACGCTTCCCGCGCGCTGGGGAAACTGGCGGTTCTGTCCGGGGTGCGCCAGTACCCGGTGCGGGTCAAGTGTGCGACGCTATGCTGGCATGCGCTCCGGGCTGCACTGGAGGATCGCCAGGAAGTCGTTACGACGGAGTGATCGCGCCAGCGGATGAAATGCATCGCCGTAAGAGAAAGGATTGTCATGACGGACTCAACGATGCAGGCCGAGCGCGCCCAGGAGATTCGCGCGCAGGTCATCAAAGTCCTGAGGGATTGTTACGATCCGGAGATTCCGGTCAATATTTACGATCTCGGGCTCATTTATGACATCGCCGTCGACGGTGCGTCCGGCACGGTCCAGCTCAAGATGACGCTTACCTCGCCCGCCTGCCCCGTGGCCGAGACCTTGCCTCCCTACATCCAGTCGCGTGTGGCCGAGGCGTCCGGCGTCACCTCCGCGACGGTCGAGGTCGTCTGGGACCCGCCCTGGACGTCCGACATGATGACGCCCGTCGAACGCCTTCAGCTCGGCCTGTGAGCCGGGTACGATTCTGAACTCTCAATGCACAAGTCAACGTGGTGGCCGATCTGACAGCCATCGAACGCCCCGCTATTTGCCATCAAGGCCGATACGCGTACGATAAGAGGCGGCCCGGCCTGCGTGCTCCCGTACCCTCGTCTCTGGAGCGCGACCGGGTTCGCGAGGACGATGGTACCGACGATGGACCGCAACCTCTTGATCGGTGGAATCGGGGCACTGGCGTTCGCCGTGGCCGCTGTCGCTGCCTACGGCCGAATGCGGAGCGACGGCAGGAGGGCCAACGCGGTCTTTCTGACGGCGGCCACGCTCGGCATCGCGCTCAATGTGTTATGGCTTGTGACCGACCTGCGGGCACGAGGGGTCGTTCATGTCTTTCGCGGCGGCGATGACGCTGCCCTGCTGCTGGGGCTGCTGCTCGGGCTGGTCGGATTCAGTATCGCGTGGACGCCGACGCTTCGCGGGCTCGAAGGGCTGCTCTTCATCTTTGCAGCGGCTGCACAGCTGGCAGCCATCTTTCTTGCACGCGAACCGGCAGGCGATCCGACGTACCTCCCCTGGTTCATCAGCCATGGACTGGCGTTCGCCGTGGCGACGGCGTGTTTCGTGGCGGCCGGTTGCGCGGGGGTGGCCTATCGGCTCGTCTATCGTCACCTTCGCCGGAAGCGCGGTACGCGTCTGGCCGGCAGGGTGCCGCCGCTCGAAGCGCTCGAGCGTTTCGGACGCTGGATGATGACGATCGGGTTCCCGATCTACTCGTACGGGATGCTGACGGGCGTCTGCGGCCTGGCGCATCGCGAAGACATCCGGCGAACCGCCTGGTACCTCGATGTCTCGGTCGTGCTGTCGGTCCTCGTGTGGATCGTCTACGGCTACGGGCTGTGGGCGTTGATCTTTCGGCCTCAGTTGCGCGGACCCCGGGCGGCGACTCTGTCGGCCGGTGCGATGGTACTGCTTGTCGTTGCCTTGATCAGCCAGCAATTCGCCTCGCCGATTCACCAGTGAACCCGCTCGTGCATGCTCGCTTCTTGCCTCTTTCGGGCTCTTGCGCCGACCTGTCCGGGAATGGCCGACCGACCCGCAAGCGGATAGGATAGCCGCGGGGCGATCGAGCCGCGTCGACCGGACCATGACTCGCATGTTCGCAACGAAAGGGTATGTACCGCGATGAGTGACGATCCCTATTTCCAGACGATGTTCGCCGACCGGATCGGCGGGGCCGCCTACGGCAAGTCGACCGACATCTACAAGTTCGAGAAGATCAAGCGCGCCAAGCGCGACGCGGTCCGCGACTTTCCCGATCGGCGGTTGCTGGACTTCGGTATCGGCGAGAACGACGAGATGGCAGCCCCATGCGTTCGCGAGTCGCTCAAGGCCGAGGTCGATGACCCCGCCAACCGCGGCTATGCCGACAACGGTATCCAGGCGTACAAGGATGCCGCGGCCGAATGGATGGCGCGCGAGCTCGGCGTCACCGTCGATCCCGTCACCGAGGTGAACCACTGCATCGGCTCCAAAAGCGCGTTGGCTTTGCTGCCGGCTGCGTTCATCAATCCCGGCGACATCACGCTCATGACGACGCCGGGCTACCCGGTCGCCGGAACGCACACGCGGTATTACGGCGGCACGGTCTACCACCTGCCGCTGGTCGCTGAAAACGGTTTTCTGCCCGACCTCGACGCCGTCCCGGTCGAGGTGTGCCGCAAGGCCAAGCTGCTGGTCCTGAATTTTCCGAACAGCCCGACGGGTGCGCTGGCCGACGAGGTTTTTTTTCGCAAGGTCGTCGATTTTGCGCGAACCCACCAGATCGTCGTCCTCCAGGACGCCGCGCACATCATGCTCACGTACGGTCGTCGGCCCTTGAGCTTTCTGGCGGTCGAGGGCGCCAAGGACGTCGGCGTCGAAGTTCATTCGATGAGCAAAGGGTTCGACATGATCGGCTGGCGGTTGGGGTTCGTAGCCGGTCATCCGCGCATCGTTCGCGCGTTTGCCGACGTCAAGGACAACAGCGACAGCGGGCAGTTCATCGCCATCCAGAAGGCGGCCATCAAGGCACTGACCGATCCGGACATCACCGTGCGGAACCGCGCGAAGTACCAGCGGCGTCTCGAAAAACTGGTTGCAGCCCTTCGCGAGGTCGGCTTCGAGGCACGGATGCCGGGCGGAACGTATTTCCTTTACGTCCGTTCGCCGCGGGGCGTACAGGGCGGGCCGGACTTCGAGAACGGCGAGGCTGCCTCGCAGTTCCTGATCCGTCAGCGGTCCATCTGCACGGTCCCCTGGGACGATGCGGGGGCGTACCTGCGTTTCTCCGTGACCTATTCGGCACCGACCGAGGCCGACGAGGATGGCATGATGGAAGCGCTCCGCGAACGACTTGCGGGCGACACGTTCGTCTGGTGATCGGAGAGCGCCACGGGCGGCCAGTGTGTGCATTGTTGGCTGGTACGAACTGTCGTATTTCAGAGCCGCGACCGTAAGGGAGCGGACCAAGGTAGTACGGATTGTCGGATTCAGAGCCGCGCACGTGAGAACGTGAGGGAGCGGAGGGTGGTACGGGCGTCTCGCCCGTTTGCCCCCGTGGCGGCCGTCCGCCCTTACAGGGTGCCACTGGCGTCTCGCCCGTTTGACCCCGTGGCGGCCGTCCGCCCTTACAGGGTGCCACTGGCGGCTTGTCCGCCGGTGCGCTTGGCTTGGTGTGCCGAGCATGTTTGGCAACTCGGGGGTGTAAGTCCCCCGCCCAACCTGATGGAGGTGAAGGGCAAGCCACTGGCA
>PWPN01000178.1 GCA_003557125.1 Phycisphaerae bacterium
GCTCGACCCGCACATTGGCCAAGACCCACGGTACGACGAAGACGCGGAACGCCTGGTCCGACCGGCCGCGAGGCGATTCGGTGACGGTCACCACGTCGCGCCCGTCGTGCGTCCAGCAGATCGCTTCGCCCTGGAGCAGTTGCATCGCTTCCAGCGGCAAGGGATGCCGGAGCGGCGGTTGTTCGAATATGGACTCGAAGGGCGCGTCCGGTGCAAGCGGTCCGAACTGATACATCGCCCAGTAGTTGCGCAACAGGACGCGCCGTCCGTCGCGGCTGATGTCGCCGGCTGTCACCATGTGCGGGACGCGGTCGGACAGGTCGGTCACGAACCGCAAGACGGTCGGCTGGCGGCCTCCCCAGGCGGCTTCGTCGGCGGGCAACTTGTAGAGGCGGGTGATCGGTCGCCCGTCCGTGGCACGCTTGGTGACGATGTACATCTCGGCTGTCGTGGGATGCACGAAGAGTGTTTCGGCATCGTAGCGGTGTTCGGGACGGGTGGCCGGCCGTGTCGGGTCCGTCGGGTCGGGATATTCGAACGCGACCCACTCGCATTCCACACGCAAGGCTGCCGGCTCGGCCGAATCGGGCAGCGCGGGTTCCTTGAAGCGATAGATCCGCTTGTCGGTGCGCGTGCAGGGAGGATTGTCGCCACCGTCGAAGACGTAGATGAACCCTTCCGGGCCTGCGGCGATGTCCTCCCAGTCGACGATCCGCGCCCCGATCAACTCGACGTATCCGAGATAGGGCACCTCGCCCCGTCGGCGGTCTTCGTCGCTGAGTCGAAAGGCGTAGACGCGGGGCTCGTATGGGCCGGAGTCATTGTGCGTCCAGTAGACGTCCCGGCGGAGCATGCTCGGGATGACGCCGCTGGCTTCGGGCACCTCGTTCGTCTCCGATCGCCCGATCGACTGCTGCGGGCCGTAGACGTGCGTGACCCATTCGGCAGCAGCCGGGAGAGAATCGGCCAGGGCTTGTGCCGCTCCAACGGCAAGTAGCGCAAGAGCTACCAGCCTTACGGCTGTTCGGTCGATGCAGGACATCAGGGCGACTCCAGCAGGCGCAGGCGCAACAGGTTGAGTGCGGTCAGGGCGGCCCGGTGTCGGATGTCTTCGCGGTCGAGATACGTACCGAACCGGTGCTCGGTCACCTCGACGCGCGAGCCGTCGGCCAACCCGATACAGACGAGCCCGACGGGTTTGTCGGCACTGCCTCCGCCCGGGCCTGCGATACCCGTCACGCTCAACGCGCAGTCCGCGCCGCTGGCCCGCTGACAGCCGACAGCCATCGCTTCGGCCACGGGCGCGCTGACCGCACCGTGTGCGCGGATCATCTCGACGGGCACGTCCAGCAGCGCGGTCTTGGCCTCGTTGGCATAGGTGATGAGCCCTTGCAGAAAGTACGCGCTGGAGCCGGGCACGTCGGTGAGCAGCTTGGCGACGAGGCCTCCGGTGCAGGACTCGGCGGTCGCCATCGTTTTCCCGCGAGCTTCGAGCAGTCGACCGACGACGGACGGCAATGTCTCTTCGTCGCAGCCGTAAACGAGCCGCCCGAGCCGACGGCGGACCTCGACAGCGGTCTCCTCCACGGCACGTTGCGCTTCGTCGGCAGTCGCGCCCCCGGCATAGACGCGGACGTGGATGACCCCCTGTTTGGCGGAGGTGCCGACCTGCGGATCACGGTCGCGGGCCATGAGGTCGGCGATGCGCTCGGCGATGTCCGACTCGCCGGCCCCGAAACAGTGCAGCGTCGTGTCGAGCAGGATCGCCCCGCCGGTGCGGTCGGCCACGTAAGGAGCGACGCTGGCAGCGAACATTTCGCGCATTTCCCGAGGCACGCCGGGCAATACGAAGACGGTCGCTGCACCGCAGACGGCCCGGATGCCGGGGGCTGTGCCGCAGGGGTTGTCGATCGGCTCGCTGCCGACCGGGAAGCACGCCTGGATCGTGTTGGTCTCGGGCATGGATCGGCCGCGTTGCGCGAAAAACGCGCGGATCCGTTCGACGTGCGGCGCGCTGCATTCGAGCGGAACGCCCATCGTCGCGGCCAGTGCCTGGCGGGTCAGGTCATCCAGCGTCGGGCCGAGCCCGCCGGTCATCACGACGAGTTCCGCCTGGAGGCAGGCAGTGCGGATCGCTTCGCAAATCGCGTCTTGCGCGTCGGGCACCGTCACGTGCCAGCGGACCTCGACGCCCCACCGGGCCAGTTCGTGACTCAGCCACGCGGCGTTCGTATCGACCGTTCGACCGCGGGTCAGTTCGCTGCCGATGCTCAGTACGACTGCTTTCATGCAATCAACGATAACCGCATGGGCGAGGCAACGAAAGCCCGTTCGGTTATGATTGCAGTCGAGCAGAGACGGTCGTCGCGGTGTCAGCCGGTATGGGACCCGAAGCTCCGAAATGTTCCATGAGAGAAGATGGTATGGCTACATCGAAAACCAATATCTTCTATCCGGGCAGCCTCCGATCCGGTGCGATCGTCGGCGCCTTTCTGTTCGCGCTATGCGATGGGTCGGCCGTCGCAACAGACGAGCGCCCGTCTTCGGACACGCCTCCGCACATCGTCTTCTTTCTTACCGACGACATGCGGTTCGACGCGATGGGCTGCGCGGGCAACCCGATCGTCCAGACGCCCCGCATCGATCGCCTGGCCTCGGAAGGGACGATGTTCCGCAACAGTTTCGTGACGACCTCGATCTGCATGACGAGCCGTGCGAGCTTCCTGACAGGCCAATACGAAAGCCGACACCGGATCACGGATTTCAACATGCCGTTGAGCGCGGAAGCCTTCGCCGAGACGTTTCCCGCGCTCCTGAGGCAGGCGGGGTATTACACCGGATTCGTGGGTAAATGGGGGATCGGCGGCGCGCTGCCGACCGAGCAGTTCGATTATTTCTCGGGGTTCCCCGGCCAGGGGCGTTACTTCGAAGAAGGCGACCCGGAGCATCTGACGCGCAAGCTCACGCGCCAGGCGTTGCAGTTTCTGGACGAAGTGCCGAGTGGTCGGCCTTTGCTGCTGTGCATCAGTTACAAGGCCCCTCACGCCCAGGATCAGGCTGAACGGCAATTCCCGCCCGACCCCGCTTATGAGACGCTCTATCGTGACGTGACGATCCCCGTGCCCGTGACGGCTACGCCCGAGGCGTTCGCCACCCTGCCGGAATTCCTGCAGCGATCCGAGGGGCGAACCCGCTGGGAGCGACGTTTCGCCACTCCGGAAATGTACCAGGAGACCGTCAAGGACTACTATCGGCTCGTCACGGGGGTCGATGCGTCGGTCGGGACGATCCTGGATCGGCTGAAGCAGGACGGTCTCGACGAGCGGACGGTCGTGATCTTCACATCGGACAACGGGTTCTATCTCGGCGAGCACGGCCTGGCCGGTAAATGGTTCATGCACGAAGAATCGATCCGCATCCCGCTGATCGTGCGCGACCCCCGCACGCCGACGACGGTTCGCGGCCGCCAGGTGGACGCGATGGCGTTGAACATCGACCTGGCCCCTACGATACTCGAGTTGGCCGACCTGGACGTGCCCGATGCGATGCAGGGGCGTTCCCTGGCGAGCTGGTTGCGGGGCGGCTCACCCGCATGGCGAACGGAGTTCTTCTACGAACACACGTTCGACTACGCAAGTCGAATTCCGCCCTGCGAGGGGGTGCGGACGGATCGCTACAAATATGTCCGCTACGTGCAGGCCGATCCGGTCTATGAAGCCCTGTTCGATCTGGGGCAGGACCCGCACGAGCAGCACAACCTCGCCGGCGACCCGGCCCGGTCGGCTCTGCTCGATGAACTGCGCGAAAGCTGGAAACGGTGGCGTCAGAAGGTACGATGATAGGAACAGTCGCGGACAAGAAACGCTCTACGACAGATTTCAGGGAGAATGCGGATGACGATCCAACAACGGACGAACAGGTGGGCATTGGCGATGGGCATGCTGCTGACGGGGGCAGTGCCTGCGATGGCGATGCAGGTCGGGATCCGGGACGGCTACCTGGCCGGCCTCGACGCGGACAGCGTCTGGGCAGCCGCTGAGAAAGTGGGCGTGAAGCGCCTCGAAGTGGAAGTCTCGCCGGAGTTCGAATGCAGGAACCTTTTCGAGGGAGACGATCGGCCTTACCGCATCGACACCGCGGAGAACCGCAGGAAGCTCGTCGAGGCGGCACGCAAGCACGGATGCGAGATCGTCGCGTTCTGCGCGGTCGTCCGTCTCGTCAAGGATACCCCGGACGAACCGCAGGCCGAGTGGCTCGCGAAGGTCGCCGAGGCGGCGGCGGACATGAACGTACCGATCATCATGGTGCCGCTCGGCGCCCGGCAGATCGAGGAGGAAGAATACGTACGGCGAGCGTCGGCCTTCGTCAAACGGATGGGCGAGATCGCACGGGCCACGAAGGTCCAGCTGACGGTCGAGAACCTCGGGACCATCCTCAACAAGCGCGAAGTGCTCAAGCCGCTCATGGAACTGGTCCCGGACGACGAGGTCGGCCTCGCGCTGGATATCACGAACATGTACTGGTACGGGTATCCGCTCGATACGATCTACGAACTGGCTGAGCTCTACGCACCGCACGTGCGCTTCTTCCATGCCAAGAACATCAAGTATCCGGCCGAAGTGCGCAACGAGCAGCGCACCCCGGGATGGCGATACGTCGAGTTCGCCGAGCCGATCCCGACCGGCGACATCGATTTCGCGCGGATCATCGAGATCCTCGCGCGGGCCGGTTTCGATGGCGACGTCATTATCGAAGACGACAGCCTGCCCAAATTCGATGCGGCTGGGAAGACGAGAACGATTCGAGAAGGTGCCTCATTTTTAAGGGAGATCATCGTGGAGAAAACACCGGCTACACAGCCCACCGACCGCTCCGAAAACGGTCGACCCCGCGTCCGATTCGAGACGAGCCTGGGCGAGTTCGTCCTGGAACTCCGCCCCGATAAAGCGCCCGAAACGGTCGCGAACTTCCTGCGCTACGTCGACGACGGCTTCTACAGCGGAACGGTATTTCACCGGATCATCGACACGTTCATGATCCAGGGCGGCGGGTTCACGGACCTGACCACGCCCAAATCCACCGGCCTGCATCCCCCCATCAAAAACGAAGCGCAGCAGGGGCTGAAAAACGAGCGCGGCACGATCGCGATGGCGCGGACGGGCGAGCCGCACTCGGCCACCTCGCAGTTTTTCATCAACGTTCAGGACAACGCCAACCTCGACCACCCGAGCTTCGACGGATGGGGCTACTGCGCGTTCGGGACGGTCGTCGAGGGCATGGACGTCGTCGACCGGATCCGGAACGTGCCGACCCGGCCGAACCGACAGATGCCCGGTGAAAGGTCCGAACCGGTCGACCCGCCGGTCATCGTCGGCGCTCAGCGGGTGAACTGACTCAGGTAACCGGAGGCTGCGGCGGTTTGCCATCACGTTCCGCGTCGCGTTTCCGTCGTTCCGCGAGCTCTTTGCGCGTCGCGACGATCCTGGCGATGGCGGCCCCCACGGCCAGGATCACCAGCACGATCCCGATCCCCAGCAGGATCCTCGGGCGTTCCGGTCGATCGGGATCGCGATCCATCGGCCGCCATGTGGGCGGCTGCGCGAGAGGGGGCGCGTCGGGCTGCCCGTCGGCGATTGAGGCCTGTTCGATGTGCGTCGCATCGTCCTGTTCGGTAGCGGCATCGAGCGCGACGTCGACGCGCGTCGCCTGGCCGGCGGCGACGGTGACCGACGCAAGCGTCACGGGCTGACGGCCCTGTTTGCTGAATGTCAGCGCGTGCGTTCCGGGCGGAACATCGAGGAACGAAAACAGTCCGTCGCCGGACGACAGCGCCACATCGTCATGGCCGTCGCGGATGACATGCGCATCGATGACGGGTTCGCCGGATTCGCCTGCTGTGATGTGGCCGAGGATAGTGCCCGCGACGGGATGCGTTTTCCAGGTCATCGCCGGCGGGCGTGCGGGCTGTTCATAGACGCCTCCGCTGCCCGCAAAGTGCGCGAAGCCCCCCTTCTGCTTGAACCCGCTGTAGTGGAACATGGCGACGCCGGCCGCTCCCTGCGTCGCGGCTGCCCTGACCTGGTCGGCGAGTTGATCGAGCGACCATCGACGGTTCTGGCCTGCGGCGATATGGCGTCCCGCGGTGTGGGCTACCCAGTCGGCCAGTATGTCGGCGAACCCGGGCAGTCGACCGTCGTCCGCCCAGTAGATCTGCGGGATGACGAGGTCCACGACCCCCGCGGCCAGCCAGGCCTGGGCATCCTGGTACACCTTCGAAAAGCCGTAGAAAAAGTTGTCCGGATATCCCGGATAGCGCTCCTGGCGATAGAGCCCGGCCGGTGCGACGCTGACGACGACGTGCGGTTTGACCTCGAGAATCTCGGCGGTCATGTCGCGCAGGAAGCGCGTGAACTGATCGCGCGTCCAGTCGGCGAAATCCAGGTTGTGCGGGTTGCCCTCGCTGCCGGGTGCCTGACGCGCCGACGAGATCGGATCATGGGAATAGTGCGGGCCGGGCGTGCGGATGCGGTCGAAGTGCACGCCGTCCACGTCGTAATGATTGACGACGTACATGACTTGCCGGCGGATGTAGGCCTGGCAGGCGGGCACGCCGGGCGCGAGCCAGACGTAATTGTCGGACTCGAATCCCACGGGCTCGCCCCCCTGGTTATGAATGAGCCAGTCCCGCGCGTCGGGGTCGGCCGCATTGCAGTGACGATAGTACAGATGGTTCGGATCGGCCGGCGGCTGCTGGCCGGACGCCTGCCACGCGACGTGCGTATTGATGTACGCATGGAAGGCCAGGCCGTTCGCGTGAGCGGCTTGCAGTGCATAGGCGAGCGGATCCCAGCCGGGATCCTGCCCGTCGGGTGCGATCATCGGTGACCAGGGCTCTTCGGGCGATGGGTAGAACGTGTCGGCCTGTCCGCGGACCTGGAACAGCACCGCGTTGAAATGGGCGGCGGCCAGGTCGGACATGATCGTGTCGATGGTGTGCATGGCCTTGGCCGGGTCGGGGTCGGGCCACTCGAAACGCGTCACCCACATGCCGCGGAATTCATCGGGGGCAGCGGCCGGGACGGGCGCGACCGAAGCTGCCAGGAGGATCAAGGCCGCGGCAAAGATGCAAAAAGGTAGTTCCCGGCTCGATGAAAACCTGCACGCTGCTGTGCTGATTGCCGTCTGATCGGTTCGTCGCATGGTCATCCCTCGCCCTGTGTGACGTTTGGGGCCGTCGCGCTCGGATCCGGACCCGTTCGAATCCGATAGAATCGTGCCTGACGCCCGGCCTGCTTATTAAAGCGTAGGCGCCTTCCTGCGTATTGGGCTTGTCGAATCCGGCCGTCGCTGGAGCGCAAGGGCTAACGGACGCGGGGCGATGCGGTCACCTCATTGTGCTGTGCCTTTAGCCACGCCAGCCATGCGTCGAACCCCTCGCCCGTCCGGGTCGAGAGCGGAATCACCGGTGCGCGGGTGTTGATCTTGTCGAGGTCCGCACGGACGCGCGCCATGTCGAAGCCGCACACCTCGATGAGGTCGATTTTCGTGATGAGGATGAGGTCGGCCTGCTGGAACAGCGTGAAGTACTTGGCGACCTTGTCGTCGCCTTCCGGGACGCTGAGCAGGACGACCTTGCGGTGCTCGCCGAGGTCGAATGCGGCCGGGCAGACCATGTTGCCGACGTTTTCGATAAACAGATACGCGATCGCGCCGAGGTCGACGCCTTTCAACGCTTCGGCGACCTGGACCGCGGACAGATGACAGCCCGTGCCCGTGTTGATCTGCGTCACAGCCACGGCCACATCGCCCACGCGCTCGGCGTCGCGCGTCGTCTGGAGATCGCCCACGAGCACGGCACACGGCTGCTCAGGCCCCAGTGACGGGATCGTTCGCTCCAGGAGCGTGGTCTTGCCGCTGCCCGGCGAGCTCATGAGGTTCAAGGCGAGCAGCCCGGCCCCGCCCAGGAGTCGGCGGTTATCGTCGGCCATGTCTTTGTTGGCCTTCAGAACGTTTTGTACGATCTGAATTTTCATGGTTCGCGTCTTTAC
>PWPN01000016.1 GCA_003557125.1 Phycisphaerae bacterium
CCCGTGGAACGCGACAGCCTCTATGAACCGGTAGCCCGCTGACGCTCAGCAGCTGACGCTCAAGCCAGCAGCGGGAAACCGCTTCACGTGGTCGATGACCACCACGCACCCCCTGAAAAAATGACAGCGACCGGCCGCTTGCCAAACCGAGCACCGAAGCCCCCTGTGCTTTCGAGCGCACGCTCCGTTGCCCATTCAAGCGCGCGGCCAGTCACTGCCCAGCGCTTCCCCCTGACTCCGGCGAAGCACCCCTTCGGAACCCATCGGCCATTCCCCTGGCAATTCCGGGGCACCCCCATTGACGCGCAGGCCGATCGACACAATCTTTCCGCTTCACAGACCTCTCGCGGGCGGCTTCACGCCGATCCACGGATTCCCCAATCCGGAAAGCAGGCTCTCGTCATCGTTCGAGTACGTTCGGGCTTTGCACAACGGGCCTATACATTCACTACCTGCCCAGTGGCTATACAACGTCACCGGTTCGTTCGAGATGGCTGAAGATCGTCTTTTCCATGGAGCCCGCTTTAGGCGGCCTCGCATGTCTTTGCCCGTGGCCGGAGATGAACACCAAAATCAGCGGGGATGATGTCCCGCACTCTAACCTGTCGCCTGATTCTATTCCTTCAGCATGAGACAATGCAAGCGCATTTTTCCCCGGTGCAGTCGAATTTTTATCAGGCTCGTGTGCAATGGGCAAGGGCCGTTCGGTAATTCAGGCGGGACATGATGTTACGGACGCGCCCCGTACACGCTCAACCGCCTGGCGCGAGGATGACACTCCCCTTGGCCGTGATGACATTCGTCCTCATGTTCCATTCGAGCGTCCCGCCTTGCCTTTGCGCCTTGAGTCGCCGTGTGGCTGGATCGATCTCCTGGATGATATTGGGACGCGATGGCGTCCCCTCGATTCGGGCGATGCCGCTTGTGTTGTCATAGGAGATGAACGTGCCGTAGGCGGTACGCTCGACGGTCGGTTCGCGATAGACCAGAGCGACCTGGTCGCGCGCCCAGAACGCTTTCAGACGCGTCGCACGCGACAAGGGGGACGAGCCGCTGTCTCGGGAAGCCGCGTCCCGCTCGAATTCCGCAACCAGTTCGTTGCAGGTCAATGAGGCTGTCTGGGTGCGGAGGCGTCGGATCGTGGCATCGTCGAGCTGGAGCGCGGAACGCAGTTGGCCGGCCAGGACCATATCCGCGCCGGCCCGGTGCCGCATCACGACGTTGTTGTGGAACGTGGCCTTGTTCTCTTTATTGAGAAAGGCCATCGAGCTCTGCCATTCGAAAAGCGTCTGGCTGGGGCCGATCCCCTCGATCCCGGGAAGAGCCGATCCCTCCATGAACGGAGACGTTCGGCCAGCGGCTCGCGCTTGCGTATCCGTACCCGTCGGAAGGCGGTAGTCCTCGATAAGCAGGTTACCGCTCCCCTCCACGATCAACTGCTCCTCGACGAGGTCCATTCGAATGTGACGGCCGATGAGCCGGATCCGGCTCTCGAGGGGCTGAGTGACCTCGTCGTCCGCGCCATCGTCGCCCGGCTCACGCGGGGGACGCAGCGCCGCGGGGACGAGTTCCCGGAGCGCCCTGGAGAATCGGCCGGTTCCGCCGCCGTGCTCCTGGGAATACGTGGACGACAGGATCCTCGCGTCCCCGAAGGCATCGACGCGCGTCAGCCGAAGCCGCATCCCGCGGTCCGCCCGTTCGGCGGGCTTTTCGGTGTCGGCCCCGCGCAGCGTTCTCAGTAGCGAGCGACCCCCCGACCGCGATGCGTGATCGGTGGCGGCTGCGTGGGCTTCCGTCGGCTCGAAGCGCAACCGCAGCTCGTTCGATTCGAGGACGTTGTTTTCGGAAACCACGCGAACCTGGCCTTGGAAAGTCCCCGTCTGCTCGTAGCCGCGCAGCCACATCTGGTTATCCCACGTCACAGCCACGGGAATCGGCTGATCGACGCGCCGTCCGTCGAGGTCCTGCTCGGTATAGAAACGCAGAAGCCCTTCGCCGGGCACGCGGACCGACTCGGTGATCATGTCCAGGGCGATCTGCTCGCCACGGATCTCGAAATCCTCGTGAACGACCTGCGCGGGATGCGCCCGTTGTCCGACGATAAGGGCGTGGTCGATCGTGTTTTCACGGGTAAAGGAGCACTCGATCCGTTCCCCTTCCAGGCTGAAGAGATTCTGCCGGGTATCGCGTGCGAACACTTGGCCGACAGCCTCCATGCGCGTCGGTACGATGTCACGCTTCTCCAGAAACGCGGTTTCCTGCCGGGCCCATTCATCCGAATCGGGTGACAGGCCATGCTGTCGCAGGGCGGCCTCGAATTCGGCGCGTTGGGCGTCGGTATACGCCCGCGGCAGGGAGGCCAGGTCGACGGTCAGGACTTCTTTCGCGCGGATTTCCCGCACATCGGCAGGGCCGGTCGGCAGAGGCCCCAGGTAGCGCTGCATCTCCTGCCAGGCGACGACTTCGTCATAGGCCCGGAACTGGCGGGGCACATTCTCTCCGACGTCGTTGACGGTCATGTCGATTTCGAGTCGGTTGCATGTGAACCGCTCGCTCGACCGCTCCGCGCCCAGGGCGGGGGCTGCCGTCGTCTGGCGTTCCATGTGCACCTGGCCGGTCGCGACGATCCGCTCGGCTACGAGTGGCCCGTCGAGCAGACTCTCCCGCCTCGTGTCGTCAGCGTTGTCCCTCATCGTGCTGCGATCGGGCCGTTCAGGATTCGGTGCCATGAACGCCACCTGGATCGCGTCGGCCGACACTGCCCGTTCGGGCAGATCGATCCGCACGTCGCCTTCGAAGGCGGCCTCGCTGAGATAGGGGGTGCTCCGACGACGTGCCACAAGATCGTTATCCGTATCGGGCTCTGGCACTTCGGCCAGTGCGAAATCGATCCGGCCGGAGCGCTGCCACGCGATGGAAACGTCGCCCGCGCGGTCGGCGTCGCCCAATGCAGCCAACCCCGACGTCTCGGCGGCCCGCGTCGGCGATGCATCGGCCAGGGACGGCCCTTGCACGTCATCCAGGCGAACGAGCCGACCCGGCCCGGTGATGCGCGCCACGCCGCCCTGCTGGTCGAAAAACAGCTCCTCCTCGGCGATGAGTTGGCGGTCAGGGCCGGCGGCCATCACGACCGGGTGCCCCGTCGAAGCGGTCAGCCAGCCCTGTTGCGCTTCAAGGTGATACTCGAGTCGGGCACACGTGACCGTCCCGCGACGTGCGTCTTCCATGCGGACCGGCTCGCCCTCGGCGATGAGATGAAAACGTGTTCGAGGCGATGGCTCATCCTGCGAATCGGTCTCCGCAATCACCTCGTCGCGGTTGGACGCTTCGGGCCGGATCACCAGATCGCCGGTCCACAGCAATTCGATGTAGGTTTCCGAATCCACTTCGGAACGCGGTCGCGGGGTGGTCGGCAACGCAGCCACATCGACGGCTGACTGCGTCGCGGGCTGCGTATCGGCTCGTTGAGGTTGTGTGGCAGGCACGCGCGTCCCGTCGGCAGGCTGATATTCGACTGCCTTGCGTTCCTCGCGCCCGAAATCCGCCATCAGGGTAAGCACATTGGCCGCCAGCGAGCCCGTCACCCGAATGCCCTCGCGCTGGCGTGCGAGGATGTCGCCCGAGAATTGAACGTTGTAGGTATCGACACGATCTTTCATGGGCACGGGCATGGGCTGGTCCGGGTCGAGCAGGAGGATGCTCTGTCTCGGAGCCGCCTCATCGTGCCCCATCGCATCGGCATGCCCAGTCATCGCATCGGCATGCCCAGTCATCGCATCGAAATGATCCGCTTCCGGCTCGACTGCAAGGGCAGGTCTTTCCGAGCCTTGCCCCTGCTCAGGCAGCACCTGGGCGTGCGCGGTATCCGGCGAAGGGCTCCCGTTCTCGACCTGCGAATCGGTCTCGGAGACTTCCTCGGAATCGACGACGAAATCGAAACTGCCCGGCAGGGGGCCGGCCTCGGCCAACCCTGCGCCGCGGATCACGGCCCGCTTCCCCTGGAGTATGCGCAGGTACTGAAGCTGGCGATCCGTTTCGCTCCAGACAAGACGCAGGCCTGTCCCTTCGATCGAGCCCTGCGCGCTCTGAACGAGAACGGGGCCGTCGCTTTCGAGGTGGTCCAGGTCCAGGTCGAAACGTGCATCGTCGAGCCAGATTTTCACGACGGCTTCCGGGTGCAGTTCGGGCTGGGCCCAGCGCGGGTTTTCGCGGCGCTGCTCCGGGCTGGTCCGGTCGATGAAAATCTGAACGCGACCCTTGAACGATCCCCTTTGAGGAATCAGGTTTCGGTTGTCGCCACTTTGAACCCGGACCTGCCCCTCATCCGCGCGGACGTAGGCCAACTGTCCCCCGGGCAGAAGCACGCGCGCCGATGGCTCGACGAGGTGAAACTCCGTATCGCTGACCGGATCCCATTGCCGGGCCTGGAATGCGATCCTGGCCTGACCCGTTCGCGGATCATAAACGCGAACCTGCGGCGCCTGGCCGGCTGGGATGTTGGCCCAATCGTAACGGAGCGTCGCCCGCGAACCGTCGGCCGGCTGCGTCGTGGCCGTCGGTGTGCGCACAGCCGAGGGCAGCGTGGCCGTTCGGCCAGGCTGTGGACGCTCGACGGACGGGTCCTGCCAGACGTAGATCGCAAAAGCGATGCACACGATCCCGAACGTCGAAATGCAAAGGAGCAGTTTTCTGAACACGGGTATTCACTCCCGGTCAATGTGGCCGTATCCGCCGGCCGGGTCATCGATTCGGCGGCGGTGATTGACAGACGGTGCTAGGGCGACGTGTCGCGACTTTTCTGCCGATCGCGACCCGTCGCATCCGATTCCAGGCCGAGCGCTTGGAGCGCGGTGTTCCACTCGCCCTGACGTTTCAACAGGTGTTCGACAGCCTCTCGGACCGCCCCCTGTCCGCCGTCCAGGCGGGTCACGTAACGGGCGGATATTTTCACTTCCTCAGCCGCATCACCTACAGCTATCGGATACCCTACCCGTCGCATGGGGGCCAGGTCCAGCAGGTCATCGCCGATGTAGGCTGCCTGTTCGGCGGCTACGCCCGAGTCTTCCAGGATCCGCGTCAGTCCGGGCAGTTTGTCCTCGGCTCCCTGTTCGATCAGCTCGATGCCCATCATCTTAGCACGGGCGACCACCGCGTCGGACCTTTTGGAAGTCAAAATGGCCGCCTGTCCGCCCGAAGCACGCCATAAAGCGACGCCCAGACCATCCCGAATGTGAAAGCGACGCATGGGGCGCCCGTCCTCGTCAAACCAGAGGGCGCCGTCCGTCAAAACCCCGTCCACATCCAGAATAAGCAGCCGAGTCAGCGTGTGAGACACGATCGTTCCTCAAAGGAGGGGCACCTTGAACCGGGAGGGCACACAGCCGCACAACCGTCACAGCGGCACCGCCAGTATCCCTGCCGGGGAAGCAAACTGCAAGCCCGAACCGGAGGCTGTCCGGTGACATTCAAGCCTGAGAAAAGGACCGCTGGAATTCCGAGCTCCCTGGTGCTTTCATGCAATGGTTAATTTCCTTGACCGGCGACCGGGCCCCCCTATAATCTCCGTAATACATTGTTATCCGCTCCAGGTTGCATGGCTGTCGCGGCCGGGAGTGGAGGACGGAGTTACCCACGTAAGTAACGACGGCGGGAACACCCATGCATTCGTCCGTATGCAAATCCATTCTGATCGCCGCACTGCTACTGTGGGGGAGCGGCGGGCTGCGCCAGGCGCACTTGATAGGGCATGAAACTTCGGGCAGCAGCTGCCAGGCAGCTTCGGGCAATACGTGTTCCGCTTCATGCTCCCGACCTCAATACGATGCCGGCAAACCAGGCACGGGCCACGACGATGAGTCTTCCGAGTCGTCGCACGATCATCAACGCTGTCAGCTCTGTCAGCTCCTCGCGTCACTGAAAATCACAACACCCCAGGCCGACGGGTTGATTTTCCAGAAACCGATCCGTTGCCTGGTCAGGATGGCGGATCATCAGGTTCGGCCGGGTTCGTTTATCTTCGCTCCCTCCAGCCGGGGACCTCCCTCCCTCGGCTGACATTTCCTTCGTTCAGTCCATGAACTGTTTATCGCTGCCGGCTGCTCGAAAGAGCCTTTCGCCGGAGGCAGTCATGCGCGTATGACGTTTACGATCGTTCGATTCAGTGAATGAAGGTCGTTGCGTTGGATTATCTGTGCGGATGCGCGGAGATGCGGCATCGTCTGATGCTGTCGTCCTCGCGCGGCATGAGGGAGATCGTCATGCGATCCCGCCAAGGATTCACGTTGATCGAAGTGCTCGTCGTCGTGGCGATTATCGCCTTGCTGATCGCCATTCTCCTTCCCTCCCTGGCGGGGGCACGGATGGCGGCACGGCGAGCGGTGTCGGGCAGCAATCTGCGACAAATCGGGTTGGCGCTCCAGATGTACACGCACGACAACCGCGGCCGGATGCCTCAGTCCGCGCACAGCAATCCCCAGTGGGAGTCCTGGGTCTTCTCGCTGGGCGGCGCGTTGAATCCCCAGACCGGCCGAAGAGCACGCAGTTACCTGGGCGGAGTTGACGAGGTGCGGATCTGCCCGGCCGATCCGAAAGGAGCCGAGCGACTCGCCAACCAGGGGACGAGTTACACGCTCAATGAGTATGTGGTCGTCCCGAAGCGGGATCCGTTCGGAGGCATCCTGGAGGACTACACGAACGCGCACCAGTGGCGGCGACCGGCCGAGACGATCACGACGTTCATCCTCGCCAACCACCGCGGCACGGGGCCTTCCGAAGATCACACGCATTCGAGGAGTTGGTTCCCGCCGTACCCCGGCGAGACGTGGGACAAGATCCGTCGGGATGTCCAGGTGGACCAGTTCCGTGTGGGGTCGCCTGTCGTAGACAACACGAAGGGCAGCACCCTGTTTCTCTACGGGGACGCTCACGTGGAACGATGGAATGCCCAGGTTCTCAAGGAAAGGGCGGAAAGCGAGTTCGACTTCGCCCGACCGCCTGGAGGCCGCCAGAACAGCCCCTGAGATTCCGGGATCGAGCAGGGGCAAGTCGTGTTCACGTATTTTCCGGAGGAGATCGAAAGATGCAATGCAAAAACCTCGTGACATGGCTGATCGGTGCGTGTGGGCTTCTGTCGGCTGCGTCGGCAGTCCCCGCGCTCGGACAGGTTCCGATCAGCAGCGTCACCCAGACACTCCGGTTCGGCGTCGAAACGCCTCTGCCGGATCCGACTATTCCCGAAGTGGTCGATTACGTTCATACGGATATCGACATCCTCTACTCGGCTTGCGCGTGGGCGTTTGCGATCGCCCCGCATGACCAGCCGCCAACACCCGAAAATCCGGACGGGACGCGTCGTATCGACTTGGAAGATGCCCTGCTCTACGTCAATGCCTATGCCCGCTGGAACCTGTCGTCGATACCGCCGTCATTTGCCTTTCTCGGAGCGGTCCCCGGCGAGGATTTCTGGATTCTCCCGCAAAGCAGCGACCCGAACATTCTGTATCTGGGGTTCGCGTCGGAAAATATGACTTCGTCCGACCTCGCTGCCCTGGTGGCCTGGAATCCCGGCGATCCACGCGGCGGGGCCAACGTCGAAGGCAAATGGTTCCGTATTCAGCTTGTCGATATGCGCGGGCCTGAGGACGGCCATTTCTCGATGTGGCGGACGGGCGCTTCCAACTCGCCCGAGGTCTTCATGTCCACCTACGAGGGCGGCATCACCGAGCAGGACGTCTACCACCACTCGGCCGGATCCCATATCCACGTGAACTGGGGATTCACCCAACCGGGCTACTACGAAGTGGATATCCGGGTCAGCACGTACATCCCCGGCCAGCTCAATGCGCCGCGGTTCGACGCCGACGGCGACGGTGACGTGGACATGAGCGATTTCGGGGCATGGCAGCGCTGCTATTCCGGCCCGGGCGTGCCTTACGCGTGCGGCTGCGAGTGGGCCGACGGCGACGGTGACGGCGACGTCGATGCCGACGACTTCGCTCTGTTCGCAGCCTGTTTCTCAGGCCCGGCTGTGCC
>PWPN01000386.1 GCA_003557125.1 Phycisphaerae bacterium
AGTTGAGATACTATCGGCGGGCAGCTGAGCGGGGCGGCCCATCAGCTGTACGCCGCCAGGGAGTCGAAAGGCATGGCAGGATCGCGCAGTGGCAGTGGTGGTGGTGGTGGCAAATCGAGCCGTCGCTCGACGAATTGCAGCTTTTGCGGCAAAAGTCAGCGCGAAGCGGGCCCGATGGTCGAGGGGCCGGATGGCGTCTATATCTGCGCGACCTGTGTGGACCTGTGCCATAGCATCATCCAGCAGGAAAAACGCAAGGCAGGGCCTTCCCGGCACGCGACGGGTGCGATTCCGACCCCCCAGAAGATCAAGGATTACCTCGACCAGTACGTCATCGGCCAGGAGCGCGCGAAACGCTGCCTGGCGGTGGCTGTTCACAATCACTACAAGCGCCTCGCGCACGCGGACACGGCCGAGGAAGACGACGTCGAGATCGACAAGTCGAACGTGCTGATGATCGGCCCGACGGGTTCGGGCAAGACGCTGCTGGCCCGGACGCTGGCGCGCGTGCTGAACGTTCCGTTCGCGATCGGTGACGCGACGACGCTGACCGAGGCCGGGTACGTCGGCGAGGACGTCGAGAACATCCTGCTGCGCCTCCTTCAGAATGCCGATTACGACCTGGAGGCTGCCCAACGCGGGATCGTCTACATCGACGAGATCGACAAAATCGGCAAGACGAGCCAGAACGTCAGCATCACGCGCGACGTGAGCGGTGAAGGCGTCCAGCAGGCCCTGCTCAAGATGCTCGAAGGAACGACGTCGAACATTCCGCCCCAGGGCGGCCGAAAGCATCCCGAGCAGCAGTACATCCAGATGGACACGACGCAGATCCTGTTCATCTGCGGCGGGACATTTACGGGCCTCGAAGAGATCATCATGCGACGCATCGGCCGCGGCACGATCGGGTTCGCCAGCGAGCTGGCTGCCGAGGACCAGGTCGCCCGATTGAGCGAGCTGCTCAATCAGGCAGTGCCCGAGGACCTCGTCGAGTTCGGGATGATCCCCGAACTCATCGGGCGGTTGCCGGTCATCACGGCGTTGGGGCCGTTGTCGACCTCGATCCTCGTGCAGATCCTGACCGAGCCGAAAAACGCCCTGGTGCGTCAGTATCAGCGGCTCTTCGAGATGGAAGGGTGCGAGCTCGAATTCTCCTCGGACGGCCTGCGTGCCCTTGCCGAAAAGGCGCTCGAACGCGAGACCGGAGCCCGCGCCCTTCGCGGCGTCATGGAAGACACGATGCTCGACGTCATGTTCCGGCTTCCCGAGGAGGGCAACAGCGGCCGCTACGTGGTGACCGACAAGGTCGTCCGCGGCGAGGCGGATCTGTTCAGCCAGCGTGTCCGCCGCAAAGAATCGGCCTGATCCGGCCCCGTTTGCCATCCCCTCGGATCGTATGTCGGCACCGGGCCACGCCCCCCGCGAAAATCAGCGCTCACCAAAGCCCTCGGCGGGCCTGCCGAGGGCTTTTGACTTTGGCTCCGGTGGCGTTATCCTGCCATAATTGGGCCGATTCGTCCCCTCTTTCATGCGTATCGACTGCGCATCCATCGGCCCGACTGCTCAAAGGGAGTCCCGCCATGTCGCATGGCCGTAGCCGCGGTGGATGGTGGTTTGTCCTGATGGTTCTGGCGTTGGCGTGCCCTGTCGTCGCCGACGGCTCCGGAGGGGAGCGGATGTGGCTCAAGAAAAACTGTGACGGGCCGGCCGACCTGGCTTGGCGGTATCGGCTCGAACGCGCACTCGATGACTGGTGCCGGTGGCTGGCGCGGGATCTTCACAACATTCCCGGTACCGACCTGTACACGATGAACCCCACGCTCGGCACGGGCACCAACCCCTATCGCGACGTGGCCGGCAACACGTTCGCGGCCGCGGCGGCTGCTTACTGGCTCGCGCGGGCGAACCCCGAGGAGGAGGTCGCCCGTCCGCTCCGAGGGCTCATCACCCTGGCGCTCGGCACGCACGTGGCTGTGCAGGCGATCGACAGGCCCGACATCCAGAAATGGGGCGCGACGCTGTCACATGCCGACGACTGGCACGCGGACCTTTTTGCCGTCGCCCTGGGCATGCTCGCGCGGGACGGACTCGATGACGTGCAGCGCGGACAGTTGGAGGCCATCCTCGCCTGGGAAGCTGACAAGCAGGTCGAGTACGGCATCAGCAAGGAGTGGCGGTCCTGGCCCGGGCGCTGGCCTGAGACATCCGTCGGGGAGTCGAATTCCTGGTCGGCCACGCTGCTTCAGGTCGCCCGGGCGGCGTTCCCCGGTGATCCGCGCCAGGAAGCATGGCGTGCGTCGGCCCTCGAATACTCGCTCAATGCGATCTGTCTTCCCGACGACGTGACCTCGGAGCGGATCGTCGGCGGCAAGCCGCTCAAGGACCGCGTCCGCGGCGCGAATTTCGAACCCGGTGGCATCCAGGAGCACCACGGCTTCTACCATCCCGGCTACATGGGTTGGCCGCTCGCCTACCAGGTCTATTCCCACCTGCTGGACGAATCCCTTCCTGCGTCCGAACGGAATCCGGACGTCTACCTGAACAACTGGAAGTTCGTCTACGATCGGCTCAAGCAAGCGACCTTTTCCAACGGGCGGTTCATTTACTGTGCGGGTTTCGGCTGGATCAGCTACGGGTACGGCAACACGCAATTCATGCCGGCGGCCATCTTCGCCGCGGCGCATTACCAGGACCCTGACGCGACGCGGATGGCCAACGAATGGCTCGCATTGATCGAGCATCGCCAAAGCCTGGCCGGCGGAAGCGTCCACGGTGCAGCCCAGGCCACGATGCGCCGGCTGCGAACCAACGATTTTTCGTGGTACGAGGGGCAGGAGGGGTGCTGCCTGGCCCAGGCACTGTGGGTGCTCGACCGGATCGAGCTCGATGCGATTCCCGCCCCGTCGTCCGAGGCCGAGTTCAATCGCACCAACACGGGCACCTATCACGAACCCCACGCCCTGCTCGTCTGGCACCGCGATCCGGTGCGGTGGGCGTCCGCTTCGTGGCGGTCGTCCTACAGGCAGTGGCAGATGGTCGTGCAGCCGATCGATCGGCCGCACCTGCTCAAATTCAATCACAACGGGACGGGCATCCTCGAGGCTGTCGGTACGCGCGACGAGAAGGTCGTCGAGTGGAACCGCACGGAAACTTTCCCCGAGGGCGGATTTGCCTCGCTGGGCAGCGTCGGCCGTCAGTCGAAACGCGTGGTTCACGGCCGACCGAACAACCGCGTCTTTCCGATGGTCCGTCAGCATCAGGCGCTGATCGCGCTGCCGGAAGGGCCCACGATCCTGATCGACCTTGGTCGCGCGCTCGATCAACTCTGGCTGCTGCGCGAAGGCGGGCTCGGGCTGCGTCTCGCGGCCGACCTGTTCACGGACAACCAGATCCGGCTGTCGGTCGAGGGGGTTTCGCGCGTCTTCGAGCAAGAGTCGTGCCGCGACACCTGGTACGATCTGGGCACGCGGCAGGTGACGATCGAGGACGCGATGGTGATTCACGCCCTGGCCGGCGAGGGGACGTTCCAGTTGCTGGCCAAAAGGCAACGGCCGACGGACGCCGATACGATGCTCTACGCGGACGATCCGTTCGGAGCCGAGGAGTCGCTGATCTCCCACGAGCTGTATTTCGGTCCGCCGGCATACGATCGACCTCACATCGTGAGCCCCGACGAGGAATTCCGGCGGCAGGTGTTCGTGTTCTATTGCGACCCGGCGCAGGCGCCCGCTTCACCGGCCGGCCAGGTAAGCGGCGACGCGTCGTCCGTAGTCGTCGAACTGCCCGGGATGTGCACGATCGTGGTGAATTTCGACGCGGACGAAAAGAGTGTGGAAACGGCCGACGGCCCTGTTACCGTCGCGGGTCGAAGCGTGAGGGTGATCCGGTAAGCGACGGCGCGCCCCATTGCGCCATTCTCCGGCCAGATATAGGGGACATGTATATGGCATTTGTCAAAGGCTGCTTCCGGCTGGGGTTCGTGTGCCTGCTGGCTGTGGCGGGTTGTGCGGGCCCGGGTCCGGGTTCGGCTTCTCAGGTACGCGTGGGCGACGAGGCGGAGGGCCCCTGGTGGATGCAGGCGACGGCCATGACGCCCGACGGTCGACTCACGCTGACGGACAAACCCTGGTGGCCTCGGGCGATGGCGCTGGAGGTCGGGGAATCGTTCACGCTGGTCTCCTGCGATGACGACGGCACGGAGAGCGCGTCCGAGCCGCGGATGCTCGTGCGGCGGGAGCGGTTCCGAAACCGCTCGGGCGAGGTCGAAGCCATCGTCTGGGTGATCGACGACGACGAGGACGGCTCGATCGCGTACGGAGGCGACACGCATGCGGACTGCTACGTCGTCGATTACGGCCCCAACGGGGTCGTCGATCGGATCGTCGATTATATCGACAACGACGGAAACGGCGTGGCTGACGAGATGGACATCCGCTACTTCGTCGACGGGCAGCTCAGCAAGGCCTGGTTCGGCGTCGACCTGGACGGCGACGGGCATATGTGGCACCTGGCCGGGTACGAGTATTCCGGCGACTTCTTCAAGAGCGACCCGTACGGCGACAACATGATCTTCATGAACAAGTACGACCCCGACACAGCCTCGTGGGCGCCGATCTCCGAATGCCCGTTCGCCTTTTACGACACGAACGACAACGGCTACAGCGAGGTGGCTATCCGTGTCAGCGCGGTGCCTCTCGCGTACGATCCGAGCGTGGATCCCGATTATGCCAACGATCCGAGGCGGTACTACCTCGGCGGGTTCACGCCGGACATGGAGGAGATGGGCATCGTCAATGTCCGCTACAGCTTCGACATCGACAACATGACCGGGCCGGAATACCCGCTCCATTACGATTACGGTTTCAACCTTGTCGGGGCGATCCCCTATCCCGAGCGCAACACCTCCCATTTCAATCCGAATCGCCGCCCGCCGCAGGTGACGCGCGTGATCGCTCACGAGGACCTGCGGGATCTGGCCGACAACTACCCGGCTCACGAGACCGGGTTCACCTGGCACGAAGCGTCCGACGAGCTGCAATTCCGCTGGGAAGGCGTCTTCTGGATCTGGCAACGGCGATACATGGAAAACACCGGCGGGCCGACCCAGCGGTGGAACATCCGTCGCGAATGGTCCTCGCAGCCGGCCGACGAGCGAAAGCTGTATTACAGCGAGGTCGATCGCAGGATCCACCTGTTCGGTGCCGAGGAAGGTTGGATCGAGATCGGGCATTTCGCGGGTCTCGGGCGCATCGGCGAGATCCGCATGGCCGACACCGACGGCAGCGGCTACTTCGACCGGTGGGAAGTCTACCTGGGCGACGACACCGTGCCGGTGCGTGTCACCACGGTCCGCGACGAACGCGCGCGGAGCATCCCGTTCGAAGACGCCTACCTCACGAAATTCTACACGCAGCAGGTGCTGCCGGAAGCGATGGCTGCCAACGAGGCGATCCTCGCGGCGATGGCCCGCGTCCATGCCTACGAGGTGCCGGACGGCCTGGCGACCGCGATGGCCAGCGGCAGCGACACGTATCGCCGTTACGCCCAGGATGTCGCGCGCGAGCTGCACTATCAGGCGCTCCGCCGGCATCTGAACAGCCTGGCCAACCGCGCCATGGTCGAGGCCAACATGTACGACCTGATCCGCCTCGACGTTCAGACGCGCCGTAGTACGGTCAATTCGGAATCCGCCTGGCAGATGGCACGTTTGCTCCAGGAGCTCGACGTCGCCTACGGGCAGGGTGATTACGATCGCGCGTGCGAGCTGCTGGGGCGGCTGGAAACGCTGGTCGAGCTCTTCGACACACAAGACGGGTAGAGTCTACGCGCATCGAAAATACATTACGTTCCTTGAGGAGATAACGACATGGCGGACATCGGCATCGGGATCATCGGTTCGGGCTTCATGGGTCGAACGTACGCGGAAACGCTGTCGAAATTCTGCAAGGGGGCCTCGCTCAAGGCCGTCACGGGCGGCTCACGGGCCGACGCGCTGGCCGATGATTACGGCGTCACGTGCGAGCCATCGACCGAAGCGCTGCTGGCGCGCAAAGACATCGAGGCGGTCTACATCGCGACACCGCACCATCTCCATTGCGAACAGGCGATGGCTGCCGCCCAGGCGGGCAAACACATGGTCATCGAAAAACCGATGGCCTGCACCGTGGCCGACTGCGACGCGATCCTGGCTGCCTGCGAGAAAGCGGGCGTCTTCTGTTCGATCGCCTTCACGCAGCGCACGCGCCTTTGCAACATGGTGGCCAAGCAACTCATCGACGAGGGCGCGATCGGCCGCATCCGCCAGATCGAGGAGCTTGCGCTGGTAGCGACCGGGTTGGCCGGTCTACCGAAATGGCAGAGCGATCCGCAGAATCTCGGGACGCTTTTCGGCCATTCGATCCACAACTTCGACCGGATCCGCTGGTTGACCGGCCAGGAGATCCGCACGGTCTATGCGCGGTGTACGAGCATCGAGCCGGACGTGCAGGTCGAGGGCACGTCGATGGTCATGATGAATCTCGGCGAGGGGACGGACGCCATGCTCTGGAGTTGCTACCAGGTGCCGCCCCCCTCGTTTCCGCGCAGCCAGTTCAGCACGCGGATCATCGGCGAGAAAGGGTTGATGGACGTGGACGCCTACGGCGAGCTTCGCGTTGCTACAGACGGGCAATGGCGCGTCGCGGCGACGCAGGCACCGATCGACTGGCAGGGCAAGGGCTTTCTCGATCCGGTCCGACTCGAATCGTACACCCTGCAGTGCCAGGACTTCATCGACGCGGTCGCGGAAAATCGGCCGCCGGCGGTCACGGGATGGGACGGTCGCCAGGCAGTGGCCGCGGCGCTGGCAGCCTACGTTTCTTCGGAGACAGGAAAGGAGGTCGCACTCACGTGATGCAATTCGATCGCTCGAAGGAGCTTTTTACCCGTGCCTGCGAGACGACACCGGGCGGGATCCACAGCAACGTGCGCAAAAACTGGCAGCCCGTGCCGATGTTCTATGAGCGCGGACAGGGATCGCGCGTCTGGGACGCCGACGGCAATGCGTTCATCGACTACGTGCTCGCGCGCGGCCCGCTCTTGCAGGGGCATTCACCGGAACCGGTGCTCGAGGCGGTCAAGCAGCAGCTCGACCTTGGACTCATGTACGCCGGTCAGCATCCCCTGGAGATCGAAGCATCCGAGCTGTTCTGCCGGCTCGTGCCCTGTGCCGAGATGGTGCGGTTCGCCAGCTCGGGCAGCGAGGCGGTCCATGCAGCCTTGAGGCTCGCGCGTGCCGTCACGGGCCGACAGAAGATCCTTCGCTTCGAGGGTCATTACCACGGCTGGCTCGACAACATTTTCTGGAATTACGCGCCGCCGCTCGACAAGATCGGCCCGCGCGAGGAGCCCGTCCCTTGGCCTCAAAGCAAGGGGCAGCCGTCCGAGGACGCCCGGAATCTGGTCATTCGTCCCTGGAACGACCTCGCGCTCGCCGAGGAAGCGTTCGATCGGCATCGCGGTCAGATCGCGGCTGTCATCACCGAGCCGATCATGTGCAACATGGGCGGGATCATGCCGGCGCCGGGTTACCTGGAGGGCCTCCGCCGACTCTGCGATGCGAACGGCGCGCTGCTCATCTTCGATGAGATCATCACGGGTTTCCGCGTCGCGCTGGGCGGCGCACAGGAGCACTTCGGCGTCACGCCGGACCTGGCCACGTTCGCCAAGGGGATGGCCGGCGGGTTTCCGGTCAGTGCGGTGGCCGGCCGACGGTCTCACATGGAGGCCTTCGGGGAACTGACGGTGACGCACGCGGGGACGTATAACTCGAACGGCCCCTGCATGGCAGCCTGCGTGGCGGCGATGCAGACGCTGTCGGCCGATGACGGGGCGGCGCTCAAGAACGCGCACGCGATGGGCCGACTTCTCATGGACGGCATTCAACGGGCCGCCCGGGATGCGGGCAAAGACGTGCATGTCCGAGGCGTGCCGCCGGTCTTTTTCGTTTCGTTC
>PWPN01000173.1 GCA_003557125.1 Phycisphaerae bacterium
CCCGCAACCGCGGCCAGGTCCCCAAGAGCGCGGACCTGACAGCGGCCGTCGTCCTGCTCGGCGCGATGATCCTGCTGAACATTACGCACGAGACGATCCTGAACCGGTTCCAGGCGGTCATTGCCTACTGCCTCGGCGCGCACGGGCTGGAAGCGGGCGATCCGGAACGGATGATCCCGGCGTTGGTGTATGTCGCCCGAGCGAGTGCCGCGATCCTGCTGCCCGTCCTGATCACGGTGACGCTGCTCGCATTGGCCGGGGCGCTGGGCCAGGTGGGTTTGCTGTTCACCGTGCGGCCGATCACGCCTTCGCTCGACAAGCTCAACCCGATCAGCGGCGCGAAGCGGATCTTCAGCGCCCGCGCGCTCGTCCAGCTGCTCATGGGGTTGGCCAAGATGCTCGTTCTGTCGGCTGTCGCGTACTGGACGCTCAAAGGGCGGTTGCCGCGACTGGCCGGTGCGAGCCTGCTGCCCTTCGAGGCGATGGCCGAGATCACGATCGAGTTTCTTTTCACGCTCGGCATCCGGCTGACGACGTGCCTGCTTCTGCTGGCGATCATCGACTTGATCTATCAGCGCATGCGACATGAAAAGGATCTCCGCATGACCAAGCAGGAGGTTCGCGAAGAGCTCAAACGGATGGATGGCGATCCGCACCTGAAGCGCCGCCGCCGGGAGATCCAGATGCAGCTCGCGCTCCAGCGGATCCGCTCGGCCGTCCCCAAGGCCGACGTCGTGATCACGAACCCGACCTCGGTGGCGGTCGCGATCCAGTACGACTCCAAGACGATGCTAGCGCCGCAGGTCGTCGCCAAGGGGGCCGAACTGCTCGCGCAGCGCATTCGCGAGCTGGCGATCGAGCATGGCGTGCCGATCGTCGAAAGGCCGCCGCTGGCGCGGGCGTTGTTCCGTTCGGTCGAGGTCGGCCAGGAAGTGCCGGCGAACTTTTACAGGGCGATCGCCGAAGTGCTCGCGTACGTGTACGAGCTGGCCGGTCGCGGTTACCGACGCCGTCCGATGGCTGACTATGCGATGAATTGAGGTTCCGAGGCGAACGCGGTTTCGACTCAAACTGAGCAGTCTTTCGGAGAGCACCCGAAAACGTGCGGTAAATGCCGCGAAGTCACGAATCTGGACAGTGCCGTCACGATCGTTCGACCGCGCGGGCTAAAGCCCGCGGCTCCTTGGGCCCGTTACGAAGGTGAGTGAGACGGATGGACCTGGTTTCCTCGTTGCTGAATACAAGGCCGCTCCAGTGGCTGGACCGCAACCGCAGCATGCTGTTGCCGCTCAGCGCGACGCTTCTCATTTTCGTGATGCTTCGACCGCTGCCGACGTGGCTGCTCGACATGCTGTTGTCCGGCAACATCACACTGGGGGCCGTGATCCTTCTGACCGTCATGTACGTGCGCAGGCCCCTGGAATTCTCGGCTTTTCCTTCGCTGCTGTTGGCCATGACGATGGTCCGGCTCGTGTTGAACACCGCCACGACGCGTCTCATCCTCACCAACGCCCAGGACGGCACCTCGGCGGCCGGGCAGGTCATCGAGGTTTTCGGCAATTTCGTCGCGGGGGGTTCCCTGGCCGTCGGCGTCATTATTTTCATCATTCTTACCGTCATCCAGTTCGTCGTCATCACCAAGGGCGCGACGCGCATCGCCGAAGTGGCTGCCCGCTTCACGCTCGACGGGATGCCCGGCAAGCAGATGGCCATCGACGCGGACCTCAACGCCGGGCTCATCGACGAAAACGAGGCCCGCCGTCGGCGCGAAGAGATCACGGCCGAGGCCGACTTTTACGGAGCGATGGACGGTGCTTCCAAGTTCGTGCGCGGCGACGCCATCGCCGGCCTGATCATCACGCTGGTCAATATTCTCGGCGGGATCTACATCGGGATGGTCGAGAACGGCATGAGCCTGACCGAATGCCTCGCGGTCTTCACCCGCCTGACGATCGGTGACGGGCTCGTCGCAGCCATCCCCGCGTTCATCGTATCGATCGCGGCCGGCATGCTCGTCACCCGCAGCAGCTCCAAGACCAATCTCGGTGAGGACCTCATCGGTCAGCTCACCGCCAAGCCGATTGCACTGGTCCTGGCAGCCGTCTTCCTGGGCTTCCTTTCGCTGACGCCGTTGCCCAAGCTCCCGCTGATCGTCCTGGCGACCGGGTGCGGCGGGGTCGCGCTCTTCCTGAGCGGTGCGCGTGCGAACATCGCATCGGAGGCCGCTGCCAAGGCCCGACAGGATGCCCGCAAGTCCGAGTCCGTCGACAATCTGCTGCCGGTCGACCCGATGGAACTCGAGATCGGCTACGGGCTCATCCGGCTCGTGGATCGCAAAGAGGGCGGCGACCTGCTCGATCGCATCACGAACATCCGGAAGCAGACAGCCACCGAGATGGGCATCATCGTGCCGCCCATCCGCGTGCGCGACCACCTCCAGCTCGAGCCGAACCAGTACGTCATCAAGATCCGCGGCGTCGAGGTGGCGCGGGGCGAGTGCATGCCGGGGTACCTGTTGGCCATCGACAACGGGATGGTATCGAGCCCCATCAGCGGCATCGAGACGACCGAGCCGGCCTTCGGGCTGCCCGCGCTGTGGATTCATGAGCAGGCCAAGGTCGACGCCGAGCAGCGTCACTATACCGTCGTGCCCGCGTCGAGCGTGCTGGCGACGCACCTGACGGAGGTCATCCGTCGCCACGCCGACGAGCTGCTCACGCGCGAGCATGCGCATCGGCTGCTCGACGCGCTGCGACAGAAGTCGCCCAAGGCCGTCGATGACGTCATCCCCGAGATCGTCAAAATCGGCGAGCTTCAGCGCGTCCTCCAGAATCTCCTGCGCGAGCGCGTGCCGATCCGGGACCTCGAGACGATCCTCGAAGCCCTTGCGGACTGGGCGCCGCGCACGCGGGACTCCGATATTCTGACCGAATATGTCCGCAATGCACTGGCCAGAACGGTCTGTCAGATGTATAAAGACAGCCGCAACGTTGTGCGCATGGTGACGCTCGACCCGAGCATCGAGGATCTGATCAACGCGCACCTGGAGCGCAACGAGCACGGTGGCATGCTCACGCTTCCGCCCGAGACGCAGAATCGTCTCGTGGCTGCGATGCGTGACCGGATCGAACAGGCCCTTCCTGGCGCGGGGGGGCAGACGGTGGCCATCCTCGTATCGCCGCAGATCCGCATGTGGGTTCGGCGAATGATCGAGCCGGCGCTCCCGCACGTTCCTGTCCTGTCCTATAACGAGATCGTACGAGGTATCGAAGTTCAATCGCTCGGTTTCGTGGTGTTTGCGAATGAACCTGAAAACGTACCAGGGTAAATCGATGGCCGACGCCCTCGAGAAGGTCCGCCGGGACCTCGGCAAGGATGCGATCATCCTTCACACGCGCTCGCTGCGACGCGGCGGGATACTCGGGGTCGGCGCGCGGACGATCGTTGAAATCACAGCCAGCCGGGACCCGCGCGCCCTCGAAGTCTCCGAACGCAGGGCGCTGGCGGGGGCAGGTTCGGCCAAAGTCGGCCCGCACGAGCGAGCGGGGAGCTCGACACGCACCCTGCCGCCTCGGGGAACTTTACGGGCGGATGGGGCGGAGCGGCTGAGCACGCGCGAGGAGACGTCTCCTTCGGCGCGTCGACCTGCACCGGGTGCGGCCGCAGCGTTTCGCAGGCAGTTTCCCGAATCCGCTGTCGAGCGCGGCGCGCCTGTTCGGCCGGACGACCGCGATTTCACTTCGGTCACCGACGGCCTGCACAAGGAGATGACTGAGATACGTTCGATGGTGCGCGAGCTGCTCGATCGACCTGCTGTCGCGGGCCGACGGACGAACCCCCGCGTATCGGCGGCAAAAGAGGCGGTGCGGGAGACGGTGCAACGGCCGCCCTTCGAGGCGCCGGCCGAGTTGCAGACGTATTACACCCGACTCCTTCAGAGTGCCGTGGCCGAGGAACTTGCCGGCGAGATCCTCGCGACCGCGCGCGAACGCTTGGCCGAGTGTCGTGCCCGGATCGCATTGGCCGTCGGGGAGCGGATGGACAAAGCGTTGCTCGATCAGAAGGTGCGCGACAAGCTCGCCGAACTCGTGCCCGCGGTCCTGACCGAAGCGGTGGAACGGATGCTGCCTGCCGACGAACCGGCCGAGGTCGAGCCGGGCAGCGCTCCGGGTGTGATTGCCCTGGTCGGGCCTACGGGCGTCGGGAAGACGACGACCGTCGCGAAGCTGGCCGCTCACTTCAAGCTGCGTGAAAACCGGCGCGTGGGCCTGATCACCGCCGACACTTACCGCATCGCAGCCGTCGAGCAGCTCAAAGCGTACGCGCAGATCATGGATGTGCCCCTGGAGGTCGTCTTCGAGCCGAAAGATCTGCCGGCTGCGTTCGATCGTCTGGCCGACTGCGACCTCGTGCTGATGGATACGTCGGGCCGCAGCCATCGCGACACGGCCCGTATCGATGAACTGAACCGTTTTCTCCAGGCTGCCCGTGTCGCAGCCGGTCAACGGGCCGGGTCGACGGCGGGCCGGGGCGAGGCCATGGAGGTCCATCTGCTGCTGTCCTGCGCTTCGGATGAGTCGCAACTGCTCGAGGTGGCCGAGCGCTTCGCCGTGCTGGCTGTGGACCGCGTCGTGTTCACGAAGCTCGACGAGGCTGTCGGGCTCGGCGTTCTGCTCAACGTGGCCAGTCGGCTCAAATGGCAGCTTTCCTATCTGACGACCGGCCAGGAAGTCCCGCACGACATCGAAGTCGGTCGGCGTAGACGGGTGGCCGAGCTGATTTTGAACGGGTGGCGCGATTCGGCGCATGCGTCGCTGACGGAAACCCCTGTGTGAGCCGTAAGGCTGCCAGGGCACGGAGGTCGCCGTGAAAGGATGCTCGGACGACACGGGTGGTCTGGACCAGGCCGGCGCGCTTCGTCGCATGATGTGCAGCCGTCATCCGGACGAAACCGCACGTCACAGCCCGCACGTGATCGCGGTGGTGAGCGGCAAAGGGGGCGTGGGCAAGACATTCCTCGCATGCAATCTCTCGATCGCGCTGGCCGGCCGAGGCCATCGCACCGTTTTGTTCGATATGGACATGGGATTGGCCAACGCCGACATCGTGCTCGGCGTCGAGCCCGCATGGACCTGGGCGGACCTGGTCCGAGGCCGGCGCGGCCTCGAACAGATCGTCATCGAAGGCCCCGGCGGGATCGACTTCGTGGCCGGCGGTTCGGGCATGGCTGAGCTGGCCGATCTTTCCGAGTTCGAGCGCCGCCGGATGCTCAACGCGATGGAACAGATCGAGAGTCGTTACGACGTCCTGGTCATGGACTGCGGTGCGGGCATCTCGCCGGACGTCCTCAGCTTTGCCGCCTCGGCCGACACGGTCCTGGTGGTGGCCACGCCGGAACCGACCTCGATGACGGACGCCTACGCGATGATCAAAGCCTTCGCGGCGCGTCGGGATCTGACCGGCACCGTGCCTGTCGAGCAGGGTGCGATCGGCGTCGTCGTCAACAATGCGACCGCCCGGCGCGAAGCGCGCGACACCTACGAACGCCTCGCCGACGTGTCCGGCCGATTTCTGCACATGCTGCTGACGGACTTCGGGTACATCCTGTCCGACGAGCACGTTCCCCTGGCGGTGCGCTACCAGCAGCCGGTTTTACTGAGCTATCCGCGCAGTTCCGCCTCGTGCTGCCTGCTGGCGATCGCCGGTCGTCTCTCCCGTGAGATCGGAGGCGTCGAGGAACGCCAGGGGCTGTTGTCGCGCGTCATGCGACTGTTCCTGTGAAGGATGTTTCGCCACGTTCCGTGGAAGTCGGCCTTTTCAGTAGTGATACGCCCGATGTCCCGCGATCGGTCAGGAATCGTCATTGCGCGGCATTGGATGTTACGACGAAATCGAGCGGCGATCAGGACGCAGCCGCGTGCGTGCGCCCGGCCGGAAAGGATAAGCGCAGTCGGCAAGCGTATCGGTGTTCCTGTTAAAATAGTTAAACCTCGCCATCGTGATGGCCGTTACACATGCGATGGCCTGATGCAGGAGGTGTCCGATGGTGCGTCTGTGCGGCGCCTCGCTGGGGCTTTTTGCTTTTTTCGTGGCCACATTGCAGGGATTGCTCGCCGGTAATCCGACGGAGATTGTTCTATGGCGGGCGATCGGAGCGCTGGCGGTCTTTTGCGCTTTGGGCCTGGTCACCGGGTGGGTCGCATTTCGCGTCCTGGACGAGCATGCGATCGATTTGCATCGCCGGATGTTCCCGGAGCCCGACGACGACGCGCAAGCGCACTTGGCCGGCCCGGCAGTCGAGACGGATTCGGCTGTCGATGTCAATGAATTCGAGGTGGCCGATGCGACCGAGGTTGATCACGAGGATCCGTTGGCGATCTCGGCAGACGGCGCGGGGCACCGCTGAACCGCAGCGGGTCACCGCCGACCGCATCGTTTCCGGTAGAACCCGGATCGGGGGAGGTCACGGATGACGAGCCCGCAACTGGACATCGAACAGGTCTGGAACGAATACAAACAGAGCGGTGAGCGGCACTTGCGCAACCGGCTCATGGAACACTACCTTCCGATCGTCCGTTACACGGCCGAGCGATTGTCCGCCAAGCTGCCCAATGAGGTCGACGTGGACGATCTCATCTCCTCGGGCATATTCGGGCTGCTCGATGCGATCGAGGCGTTCGACCTGACGCGCGGCGTCAAGTTCGAGACGTACTGCTCGCCGCGTGTTCGCGGGGCGATCCTCGACGAACTGCGCTCGATGGACTGGGTGCCGCGCCTCGTGCGTAGCCGTGCCCAGAAGCTCGAGACGGCTACGAAGGCCCTCAAAGCCGAGCTGGGGCGACTTCCCTCGGATGCCGAAATCGCCGGTCGACTCGACGTCAACAGGTCCGAGCTGACAAAAATGCTCCGCGACGCCAACACGGTCTCGCTCATCTCCCTGTCCCGCAAGTACCAGGATCACGACTCCAACCGCGAGCTCCACGAGATCGACGTCCTCCAGGATCGCCACAGCGAGGATCCGCTCGACTCCATCCAGAAGCGCGATCTGCACGAGTTCCTCATGAAGGATTTGAGCCGTACCGAACGCCTCATCATCGTGCTGTATTATTACGAGCAGCTCACGATGAAGGAGATCGGCGTCGTCCTGGATCTTTCCGAGAGCCGTGTCAGCCAGATGCACTCGGGCATCCTTGTCCGGCTGATGCGTCAGCTTGTGCGCGGGGGCGAACTCCAGTACGAACGCTGATCTCCGGGCGAAAGCGAAAAACCAACCTGTCGGCATCAAGCCGAAAGCGGTCAAACTCCGATATATCTCAAAAGAACCAGCGCTCGGGGGGGGGACTGTGCCCCGGTTGATCGTTCATCGTTCGGAGTCTGCCGGTAATGTCCAGCCTTCCACCCAATCTCGTCGGCCCGATCCTGCAATCGGGGCTCGCGCAGCGCCAGGTCGCACGGATTCGCGATAACACGCAGGCGCAGGAATCGAGCCTTCGCCACCAGCAGGCCAACGCCATCGACCAGCAGGATTCGACCGTCGAGACGACCGACGGCGACACCCAGGTTCATTCCGACGCCGAAGGCATGGGCAGCCAGGGACGAGCGTTTGCAGGCGGCCAAGGCGATGAGAAGCAGGAAGCCGGCTCAGACGAACCCCCCGATACGACGGAAGGCAGGCACATCGACCTCCAGGCGTGATGACACCCGGCTCTTCGGATCGGTCGACAGCCGTTGTTTGGGTCCGCACAAACAGGGTCCGCACGAAGTCGTAAACGTCTAAGACACAAAAGGGGTAATAATGACGATGGGGCGCGTTCTCCGTTGGAGCATGCTGGCAGGCATGTTGGCGGCGCTGGTGTGCATGGGAGCCCTCTGCGAGGTGACGATCGTCAACCCGCCTGCGGACAATACGGGTGAAACGGGCGGAACGGCCGGTACCGGCGGCACCGGAGACCCGGACGGGACG
>PWPN01000185.1 GCA_003557125.1 Phycisphaerae bacterium
GCCGACGACATGGGGCCTTCGACCACGGCCCGGCTCATCGACGAGGTGCGCAGTGCCTACAAAGCGGGTTCGATCACCGAGACCCAGGAGATCATCCCTTTCCTGAAGGAAAAGGTCATCTCGTATTGGCCGGCCGACGATCGCAAGCTGCGTTCGGCACCTTCCGGCCCGACGGTCATTCTCGTGGCCGGCGTCAACGGCTCGGGCAAGACGACGAGCGTCGCGAAGCTGTGCCGCTATCTGGCAGGCCAAGACAAGCGGGTCATCCTCGCGGCGTGCGATACGTATCGGGCTGCGGCTGTGGCACAACTGACCGAATGGGCGAGCCGGCTCGGCGTGCAGATCGTCAAGCATGAGCAAGGGGCCGACCCCGGCGCGGTCGCTTACGACGCCTGTGAGGCGGCGGTGGCGCGCGGCGCCGACGTGCTCATTGTCGACACGGCCGGCCGACTCCACACGCAAGAGCACCTCATGCGCGAGCTGGGCAAGATCCAGCGCGTCGTCACCAAGAAGATCCCCGACGCGCCGCACGAGGTTCTGCTCGTCCTCGATTCGACGATCGGCCAGAATGCGATCAACCAGGCCCGGATCTTCAGCGAGCACGTCACGATCACGGGGATTTTCCTGGCCAAACTCGACGGGTCGGCCAAGGGCGGGATCGTGATCGGCATCCGCGACCAGCTCAACATCCCCGTCAAGTTCGTGGGACTTGGCGAAACGCCCGAAGACATCGAGCCGTTCGACCCCGGAACATTCGTCGAGGCGCTCTTCGAAGGCACGACCGAATCGGCGACGGCCGAGTAAGCGAACCGCACGATCCTGCGAGGCCTCGACCGCCGAGCGCACACATACCCTCACGGTGCAAGCCGTATCCTTACGAGCCTGGAAGTCTTCTGGACGAGCTTGGAGCGTTCTGCGCGTTTTCAGCTCGGCGGCAGCGCCGGCGTTGCGGAATCGTCCGTCGTATCGACCGCCTGGCGGGCACGCCGCTTGGCGGTGACAGCCTTGCCGGTCGCCGGTCGCTCGCTCGCACGCGCGACCGCGATGACGCCGGTGCGCGAGACCTGCTTGATGCCGTATGGCCGACACAGTTCGATAAAGGCTTCGACCTTGCTCTCCGGCCCGGTCAGCTGAATGACGACGGACGTGCGCCCGACGTCCACGATGCTGCCTCGGAAGATCCGCGTCACCTGGTAGAGTTCGGGCCGTCTCTCCGAGGGGCAGTGCACGCGCACCATCAGCAGGTCGCGCTCGACGATATCCTGTTCGCTGAGGTCCTGGACCTTGACGACGGGGACGATCTTGCCGAGCTGTTTGCGGATCTGTTCCATGGTCTGGTCGTCGCCGGTGGACGCGATGACCATCCGCGAAAAGTCAGCGTCCTCCGTCCGTCCGACGACGAGCGAGTCGATATTGAATCCTCGCGCCGCGAACATGCCCGCGATGTGGGCCAACACGCCCGGCTGATTCTGCACAAGCACCGAAATAATATGCTTACTCATCAGTTCGTTCCTGTCTGATGCGGGAGCGCGCATCCGTGGACGCGGTTATGCTCCCGAGTTGACGTTGTCATTTTCATTCGTAATACCCGGCTCGGCTTCCAGTGGGCCGATGCGTGAAGGCAGGCTCTCGCCTTCCACGGGCGTAACGTTTTCGCGATCCTGGGGTGTCATTTTCACGGGGCGTATCTTGTCGAACGGCACGGTCGGCGGACTGAGAATGCCGCCGGACATCAGAAGTTTCACAGCCTCCTCGACCGTCCAGCCCGTCTCGGACACTTCCTCGAGTGGCACGATCTGCATGTACCCGGTCGTCGGGTTCGGCGTCGTCGAGATGAAGATCGTGGCCATATCGCGCCCCGTATCGACATCTTTGAGGACGGCCGTCAGGAAGCCGATGCACTTCATGCCCGGCCTTGGAAACTCGACGAGCACGACGCGCTTGAAGTTCATCGACGCGCCGCCGCCCAGCGTCACCACGATCTGCTTGGTCGCGTTGTAGATGGTCTTGACGAACGGCACCTTGCCCATCGTCACGTCGACCACGAACAGCATCCGCCGCCCGAACACGCTGGCCGTCATGAGGCCCAGCATGTAGAGCAGGAAAAGGGTCATCAGGACCGCCAGGATCGGCACGGCGTAATCGACGTACCGACTCACCAGCTGCGGGACCAGTTTCGGATACGTATCGAGCAGGATGTCCTTGAACTTCGCGGCGACCGGCTCCGTGACCGACTTCATCAAATCGAATACGAACTTGACGATGACATACGTGACCCAGATCGGAATAACCGTGACCAGGCCCGCCACGATGCGCGTGCGAAGCAACCGGCGCATGGCCGGCCAGATCCGCATCGGTTCGTGTGGGGGCGCCGCGATCTTGGCGGCTATGTTATTGAGATCGTCGGAGGGCATCTCACTCCACCTTGTTCACCGTAGCGACCCGTCGTCTCCGGTGGCGCACGATAGGCCATCGGATTCGACCTTCTCATTGTACCCTTGCGGGCACCGGACAGGGGCTACCTGCCCTAAGGATCAGGCCATCCCGCCCATCTCCATCTCGTGGAGACTCTTGCCGACAGCCACCATCGGGTAGACATTCTCTTCGGGCGCCACGTGGACGTCCAACACGACCGGCCCCTTCGTGGCCACCGTCTGGCGGACCGCGTCGGGCAGATCCTTGGGATCGGACACTTCCAACCCGGTGCAACCGAAGGCATCGGCCACCCGTGCGAAACGAGGGTTCGTCATGGGCGTCGCCATGTAACGGCGCTGGAAGAACAGCTCCTGCCACTGGCGGACCATGCCCTGATAGGCATTGTTGAGGATAATCACCTTGGCCGGGATCTGGTACTCGCCCGCGGTGGCCAGCTCGTTGCAGGTCATCAGGAAGCTGCCGTCGCCGTCGATGTCGATCACCGTGCGATCCGGTCGGCCGACGGCGGCCCCGACGGCTGCCGGGAAGCCGAAGCCCATCGTACCCAGTCCGCCCGAGGTGATCATCTGTCGCGGGAAACGCCACTTGTAGAACTGTGCAGCCCACATCTGGTGCTGGCCCACGCCCGTCGTGATGATGGCTTCGCCGTTCGTGGCACGGAACACTTCTTCAATCGCCTGCTGGGGAAGGATCGTGCCTTCCTGCTTCTGATAACTGAACGGGTACCGCTGTTTCCAGTCCTTGATCTGCTCGAACCACGGGGCCCGTTCGCGGTGCTCGACCCATTCCAGCAGCTCGGCCAGGACCGTCTTGGCGTCACCGACGACGGGGATGTCCACGTCGACCACCTTGCTGATGCTCGACGGGTCCACGTCGATGTGGATGATTTGCGCATTGGGTGCGAACGTCTCGACTTTACCGGTCACCCGGTCGTCGAAGCGGGCCCCCACCGCGATGAGCAGGTCGCTGGCCTGCACGGCGTAGTTCGCGTACGCACTGCCATGCATTCCCAGCATGTTCAAAGCGAGATCGCTGTCGGTCACCTCGTCGAGCGCCCCCATGCCCAGCAGCGTCGTCGTGACCGGGATATTGGCTTTCCGCGCGAGCTGGCGGAGTTCCTCGGACGCTTCGGCGGAAATCACGCCGCCGCCGACGTACAGCACGGGCCGTTCGGAACGGTTGATCGCTTCAGCCGCAAGGCGGATCTGACGAGGATTTCCCTTGTAGCGAGGTCGATAGCCCGGCAGTTCAAGCTGCCCGGCGTTCGCGTCCTCGGCAAGTGCCACCTGCACGTCCTTGGGAAGGTCCACGAGCACGGGGCCGGGCCTGCCCGTCCGGGCCACGTAATAGGCTTCGCGGATGACGCGCGGCAGATCCTTGACGTCCTTGACGAGCACATTGTGTTTGGTGACCGGCCGGGTCACGCCGACGACGTCCGCCTCCTGGAACGCATCGTTGCCGATCGCGGCTGTAGCGACCTGCCCGGTGATGGCCACGAGCGGGATCGAGTCCATGCACGCGGTGGCCAGCGCGGTCGTCAGATTCGTCGCGCCGGGGCCGCTGGTCACCAGGGCGGTGCCGACCTTGCCCGTGGCACGCGAATAGCCGTCGGCCATATGGCCTGCGCCCTGCTCGCAGCGGGTCAGGATGAACCGGATCGGGCTTTCGTAGAGCGTGTCGAAGGTCGGCAGGATGGCTCCGCCTGGATAGCCGAAGAGCACCTCGACGCCTTGCTCGACGAGCACATCGTGAAGCAGTTGCGATCCTGGGCGACGGGCGGGCGTGGCCGGCGGGTTGGGATTCTGCCGGGATGCGGGCGCAGCGGTGCGCCCTTGCGGTTCGGAACCCATGGTTTTCTCCTTTCCAATAGGTTATCCATGGTTTACCGCCACGATTCCGCAAATCGCGACGGCTGAGCCCTACCGGCGGTTCAGCCGGCCCCACCCCTTCCGGGCACCCAACCGCGGAAAAGCAGGGGGCTCATGGTTTCAAATTGTAGAGGACCTTCGCCTGGGCGAAGCAGTCGGGCCGCCATTTCCTGATCGGCTGCCCCGATCCCGGTATTTTGGCAATTTCACAGCCGGAAAGCAAATCGGCTGCAACATCGCACGCTCGGCCGACCCTGCCATCAGGCGACTTTCAGCACCGTCCGATCGGCCGCACCACAGGCTGCCGCGGATCGGTTACAATGCTCGGCTTTGCGACGCATCCTGGCAGCCGACACGGGAAACGGTCCCACAGCCTTGCCCGGGTGCGATAATCATTGCATAAGGACCGTGCACCGATGACGTCCATCACCGAACAGTTACGCGAGCTTTTTCAGGCAGCCCTGCAAGACATCTTAGGCCCGTCCGGCCAGGGGGTCGACCCGCTGCTCCGCCCGGCCGCCGATGCGAAGTTCGGGGATTACCAGAGCAACGTGGCCATGTCCCTGGCCAAAAAAACAGGCGATCGGCCGCGCGATCTGGCAGAGCGTATCGTCCAATCGCTGAAGGAACGTTCGCCGGCCATCCTCGACACATTGGAAGTCGCCGGGCCCGGATTCATCAACATCCGCCTGTCCGATGGCTGGCTGGCGGACTCGCTGAACGCGGTGCCCGCGATCCCCGATACCGCCGCTGCCGACCGTCTCGGCCTGGCGCCTGCCCGCGACCCGCAAACGGTCGTCGTAGACTATTCGAGCCCCAACGTCGCCAAGCAGATGCACGTCGGCCATCTTCGCTCCACGATCATCGGGGACGCCTTCGCGCGCGTCCTGGAATTCGAGGGCCATCGCGTCATCCGGCAGAACCATATCGGCGACTGGGGCACGCAGTTCGGCATGCTCATCGCCTACCTCAAGCAGGAGATGCCCGACGCCCTGGACCCGTCGCGCGAAGTGCACGTTGCCGACCTCGAAGCCTTCTATCGCCAGGCCAACGCGTTGGCTGCGTCGGACCCGGAATTCCAGAAAACCGCACGTGCCGAGGTTGTCGCGCTGCATGCCGGCGAACCGTCCGCCCTGAAGGCATGGCAGTTCATCGTCGGCGAATCCCGCCGCCATTATCTGGCGATCTATCAGAAGCTCGGCGTCAGCCTGACCGAGGCCGACGAACGGGGCGAAAGCTTTTACAACGACCGGCTCGCCCCGCTTGTCGCCGATCTTAAGAAGCGGTTCGCGCCGTCCGACACGACGAAAAACGCATCCGCGACGCCCCAGACGCCGCGTGTGACGGTCGAGGAATCCGATGGCGCGATCTGCGTCTTCCACTGCAACGCCGACGGCGAACCAATGTTCACCAAACCCGACGGCGATCCCCTGCCGATGATCATCCGCAAGTCCGACGGCGCGTTTCTCTACGCGACCACGGACCTTGCGGCGATGCAGTTCCGCGTCGAGCAACTCGGCGTCGACCGCATCATCTACGTCACCGACGCGCGTCAGGCACAGCACTTCGAGATGGTCTTCGCCGCGGCGCGGGGGTTCAGCTGGACCCATCGCCAGGGGAAGGGCGAGGTACGGCTCGATCATGCGAGTTTCGGTTCGATCCTGGGCACGGACCGCCGGCCGCTCAAGACACGCACGGGCGAGAACATCAAGCTGGCCGACCTTCTCGGCGAGGCGGTGAGCCGTGCCGAGCAGCTCATACGCACCAACGAGGCCGACCCCGCCAAGCGTCGCGGGTTCAGCGAGGACGAGATCGCCGACATCGCCGAGGCCGTCGGTATCGGGGCCGTCAAATACGCCGACCTCTGCCAGAACCGCCAGTCCGACTACGTTTTCAGCTGGGACAAGATGCTGGCCATGGAGGGCAACACCGCCCCCTACCTCATGTACGCCTACGCGCGGATCCGCTCGATCTGCCGCAAGGGCTCGGGCATGTCCGAACAGGTGCAGGAGGATACCGCCGCTTCGGCCGACAGCCAGGCAGCGCCGGATGGCCTTGATACCGTCTTCAAGGATCCGGCCGAGCGTGCCTTGGCGCTCCAGCTCTGCCGGTTCGCCGAGACGATCGACAGTGTGGCCGGCGGGCTTCGCGTGAACATGCTGACCGATTATCTCTATGATTTGTCCGGTGCGTTCATGAAGTTTTACGAGTGCTGCCCGGTATTATCCGCCGAGACAGCTATCCGAAAATCGCGATGGGGGCTGTGCGATCTGACGTCGCGTGTCCTGCGCATCGGGCTGGGCCTGCTGGGCATTCGCGTCGTCGAGCGGATGTGAATCGCGTGTGCCCCGGCCTCCTGTGTGCCGCGGCTCTGTGAGCCGGGGCGCTACAGGGAACACGCTTCGACGCCTATGATGTGAGACAAGGAAGGGAGGTTCGGTGGACCGAGCGGGCAGCGTGCGAATCCTGGCACTGCAACCGGCTTTGCGCTGGCTCCAGCCGCTGCCGAACATGCACCTTATCCGGCAGACGCTCGAAGCTCATTTTATCGAGCGACCGGCGGACGTCGTCGTTTTGCCGGAAGCGTTCAACGCGATGCCGGCCGACATCGACCCCTTTGCCGGCCCGCCCTCGCGAAAGTTCCTGCGAACGCTGGCCAAGGCACTGAGTACGACGGTCGTGGGCGGATCGATCGACATGAACGTCGGCGAGGGGCCGCGGCGAAACACATGCTTCGTGGTCGACGCCGAGGGGCGCGAATGCGGCTCGTACAGCAAGCGCGTCCTGTTTGCCGGCGAGCAGGAACATACCCAGGCCGGCACGAGCTGCGGGATCGTCGATGTGGGCGGTTTGCGCCTCGGCGTGCTCATCTGCGGCGATTTGTGGGAGCCCGCACTGGCGCGGGAGTTACTCGACAAAGTGGATATCCTCTGCGTACCCGCAAATACCACTGTCCCCTCGGATGCGTACGTCACGTACGCACGGAAACTCTGGTGGAATCTCGCTTTGACGCGGGCGATGGAAAACGGCCTGCCCGTCGTGGTCAGCGATTGGGCGGCAGGACGCCATGAGGCCGTCGCGTCCGCCCACGGCCAAAAGGTCCGGGCGGTGCACTATACAGGCGGGGCGAGTTGCATCGTCGATCCGGGCCGACGACCCGACTTCGATGCCATGCAGCGGACGATCACCGCCGGGCACAAGGGCATCGTCGAGGCTGAGATCGACCTGGAGGCTGTGGCTGCCTACCGGCGCCATCGCAGATCGGTGGGCCTTCTGCCGGGCGGGCAATGAAAACGGCAGGCGGGCATGTTCGCAGAAAACCTCGTTCCATTTCGCATGCGTGCAGGGAAGCAGGGAAGCAATGAGCATCCTCGTCGATCGCGACACGAAAGTGATCTGCCAGGGCATCACCGGGCAGGCGGGAGCGTTCCACGCCAGCCAATGCTTCTCATATGGCACGAAGATGGTCGGCGGCGTGACCCCCGGCAAGGGAGGCTCGCAAAGCGCCGAGGGCTTGCCGATCTTCGATTCCTGCAGCGATGCGGTAGCTGCTACCGGCGCGGAGGCGACAATGATCTTCGTGCCCGCCCCGTTCGCTTCCGATGCGGCCATGGAAGC
>PWPN01000330.1 GCA_003557125.1 Phycisphaerae bacterium
CGAGTACGCATCGCCGAAGATCGACCTGGATGCGCTGCGTGCGTGGAAGCAGCGCGTCGTCGACAAGAACGCCGGGGGCGTCCGGCAACTTGCAAAGGCACGTAAAGTCGAATTCGTGCGTGCGTGGGCACGCTTCGAAGACTCGCAGGCACTCGCCCTGAGCAGCGCGCGCGGCGGTGATGCGGATCTCGGTACGCTGACCTTCAAACGTGCGGTGATCGCGACCGGCTCTCGGCCGACGGTCGTCGGGCCGGTCAAAATCGACAGCCCGCGCGTGATGAACTCGACCGATGCGCTCGAGCTGCCGTGTGTGCCGGAGAGTCTCCTGGTCATCGGGGGCGGGTACATCGGGCTCGAAATGGGGACCGTCTACGCAGCGCTGGGCAGCAAGGTGACCGTCGTCGAAATGACGGACGGCCTGCTCCCCGGGGCAGACCGCGATCTCGTTCGCATTTTGCAGGCCCGGCTCAAGACGACTTTCGAGGCCATCCATCTTCAAACGAAGGTCGCCAAGCTCGAAGACGACGGTCAGCAGATCACTGCGACGTTCGAGGCGCTGGCGAAGGGAGACAAGCAGGGCGGTGCGCCTTCCACGCAACGTTTCGATCGCGTCCTCTACGCAGTCGGGCGAACGCCCAACAGCGACGGGCTCGGCCTCGAAAAGACGCGCGTCCAGATCGGCGAACGCAGCTTTATCGAGGTCGATCCTCAACGGCGGACAGCGGACCCGAACATCTACGCGATCGGCGACGTGGCCGGTGAGCCGATGCTCGCCCACAAGGCGACCTACGAGGCCAAGATCGTCGCCGACGTGCTGGCCGACGGGAAGATGGTCTACGACGCGCGGGCGGTCCCTGCCGTCGTCTTCACGGACCCCGAAATCGCCTGGGCGGGCCTGACCGAAACGCAGGCCAAAGCGGAAGGTCGAGATGTGAAGGTCGCCAAGTTTCCATGGGGTGCATCGGGTCGTGCATCGGCCATCGGCCGCAACGACGGCGCAACCAAGGTCATCGCCTGCCCGAAGACGCATTGCGTGCTCGGGGTGGGGATCGTCGGGGTGGGGGCCGGCGAGTTGATCGCCGAGGCTGTCGTCGCCATCGAGATGGGCGCGACCGCCCACGATGTCGGGCTGAGCATTCATCCGCATCCGACGCTTTCGGAAACCATGGGCGAGGCTGCCGAATCCGCGTTCGGCAGCACGATCCATCAGGCGCCTCGCCGTTCGTGACCGGGATTTTCATCCTTTTTCTCGCCTGCCCCGGATCGCACATCTTCAGGGGCTGGCCGAGCCACGGGGCAAGGGCGAGCGTCTTTGCCGGACGGCTAAGGTAAGGGTCACTTGACACTATTCACTCCGATTTAATCCATGGTATAGCTTAAGCTCCGGCCTGTGCCCGGTGCGAATGCACTAAGGCCTGATGTTTCAGGAAGTGTTCTCAAATTGGGGGGAAATTTATCGGGCGGCTGACGGTATTATGTTGACAGGGGCACAGGTGTAAGGTTTAATGATATAGAGGCCTCGATAAGAGGCTGAGAGGGCCGAAGCGGAGACGGTCCGGGGTGCCGGAAGGCCGGCGCGAAGCACTCTATTATATTTGTACTTATAATGGGATACGCTCCTAACCTTGCGCCTGCCTTGGCTCTAAGCCCCACATGATATTTGCTGACGGCCGAGACGGCTGTTGCCGCTGATTGCAGCAGCTTGATCGGTCAGTCTGGAAACCGAATAATGGTGCCTGCCGCCTCAACGTGTGAGGGTCCAGGCAGGCTGTGTTGTGAAAGTCGTACGGTTAAAGGGCAGAGGTTGCTGGCAACGCTATGGGGCGTTGACAGTGAGCTGGCAGCGGGTCCGTGCAAGGAGTCAGCTGGCCACAGACGGCGATGCGGGACGGGGATCGGTGCATGCTTGGTGGATGAATCGATCCGATGGCCTCATATATCGATTTGGATCGTCTGAATCGCCGTTGTGCAAGCAGCTTGGGCTCGGCGGATGACCGGCCGGCCAGGAAGTGCCTATGGCACAAGGAGGATTGCAATGTTCGCTACGAAGGTCGAGGGCAAGCGGCAATCGGCATTTACGCTGATCGAGCTGCTGGTCGTGGTTGCCATTATCGCATTGTTGATCTCGATTCTGTTGCCGAGTCTGGCTCGGGCACGTGAGATCGCTCGCCGATCCGTGTGTGCCGCCAACCTCCGGGGGATCGGGACCGGCTTTTACGTGTATGGCAACGAGAACAATGACGTTTGGCCGATCGCCAATCACCAGGCGGCTGGAAGCGCTACGCCCGGTACAGGCCAAGTCGAATACGTCGACCAAATCGGCTCAGGCTTGGCGCGTGATACGATGTCGGGTAGCGAGGACACGCAGATTTCCAATGCACGTAACCTGTGGACATTGATCCGGATGGATATGGCGGCTCCCGGTTCATTCGTTTGTCCGTCGAGCGATGACCAGCCCAACAGGGACGATATGCCGCAGATCTTTTTCGACTTCTTAAGAAGCAGTGAGCTTAGCTACGGCTATCAGGTGCCTTACGGCCGGGCTGGGCGTCCTTCGTCCGATCTCGACCTGCGCATGGCTGTGGCTGCTGACCGGGGCCCGTACAGTTTCCACCTGGAAGGCGGTGCCACGGTTCCGCCGGAAATCTCGACATTCAGTTCCGGACTTAATCACGAATCCACCCCCGAACAATGGATGCCATGGAACTCGCCCAACCACGGTGGCACGATGCAGGGTGAGGGGCAGAACGTTCTTAATGCAGACTCCAGCGCGGCATGGCATAACAAGCCCACCGCGGGGGCCGGGAACGATAACATCTATACCCGGTGGGACAACGCGCAGGGTGGCGGACGCGACTTGGGAACGATGCCCGCCAGCGGCAGCAGACTCGTTCCCTTTGGCGGCACGGACAGTCTGATCTACCCGTAAGCAGTGGGGTAGCGTTCATCGCGCATCACCGACTCCGGTGCAAGCGGGATGATCACACGAAAACAAGGCCGGTTGGCAGCGACTTTGCTGTCAACCGGTCTTTTTTCATGGTGAGTGAATGTCTACGGATTATCGCCAGTGCCTGGTTGTTTGACTTGCGGTAGAGCGGTTCCTAGAATCCGTTCTCAGGCTGAGTGCATGTTATCCCTGTCCGGTGCGGGGCGGGCGAGCCGTGCGATCCAGGGAAGGGCAGGCGGGTGCTCCAGCATCCGATGAGCAGAACGGCGTGGTTGCGAAAGAGGCTGCTTCTTGAATGGAGGATCAAGCGATGGCTGGTGCACATACCAAGGAATTCACGGAGAGCAATTTCGATCAGGAAGTGATGCAGGCTTCCGAACCGGTACTCGTGGACTTCTGGGCCGACTGGTGCATGCCCTGCAAAGCACTCGCGCCGACGATCGATGAGTTGGCCGGCGAATATGAGGGGCGAGCCAAGGTCGGTAAGGTCAACACCGACCAAAACCAATCGTTGGCTGCCAAGTATGGCATCAGTGCGATCCCCACGACCATTCTATTCAAGGACGGTCAGGTCAGCGAGAAGTTCGTCGGCCTGCGCAGCAAGCAGGACTTCGCGGCGGCCATCGACGCAGCGCTCAATTCCTGACCGCACCTTCATGGAGAACGTTCGCGTCGGTCGACCGGCACGGCGTGGCGGATCGTTCTTCCGTGCAAGGCCGACTTCATGCCAGGTTCTTTGAATATGCCCGATGTACGGTTTGGCAAGCCGGTTTTCCCGTAGTTTTCAGGAACGGAGAACCCGCGTGACCTACGACGCACAAGGAGAAGACGGGAAACGCAAACGCGAGGATACCGAATCCTCGAGCCTGCCCGTATCACGGCCCGACCCGCAACGTATGCTGCTGGTGCTGCCGAATTGGGTGGGCGACCTTGTGATGGCCACACCGGCTCTGAAGGCGTTGCGTGAGCGGTTCCCCCGGGCCCACCTGACAGGCCTGGTGCGTCAGCCGCTCGAAGATGTGCTGCACGGCGGTGACTGGCTGGACGAAATGGTCCATTGGCCTTCGGGCCGGAGCGTGCCCCACCGACGCAAAAGCTTCCTCGGGCTTGCCGGCCGACTGAGACGCGAACGTTTCGATGTCGCCCTGTTGCTGGCCAATTCCTTCCGATCGGCGTTGCTGGCGCGGCTGGCGGGAATCCCCAGGCGCGTCGGGTATGACCGGGAAGGGCGCGGCATGCTGTTGACGGATCGGCTGCTGCCGTACAAGTTTGATGGAAAGTATGTGCCGGCCCCGATGATCGGCTACTACAACGCGTTGGCGCGCTATTTCGGATGTCGGGAGTGCCCCGAACGCACTGAGCTTTTCACGACACCCGACGAGGAGGATGTCGTAGCGAACGCCTTGGCCGCGGCCGATATCGGGCCGGATCGCCCGATCGTGGTTATGAATCCAGGCGCTTCCTTCGGTTCGGCCAAATGCTGGCTTCCCGAGCGGTTCGCCGAGGTGGCTGACAGGCTCATTGACGAGTACGGCGCGGCTGTCTTCATTTCGTGCGGCCCTAAGGAGGTGCCTGTGGCACGGCGCGTGGCCGGTTTCATGCGGCGGCCGGCGACGGTACTGGACAGTCCGGTCATGCGGTTGGGGCCGTTGAAAGCGTTGATCCGCCGATCGTCGCTTCTGATCTCGAACGATACCGGCCCGCGACATTTCGCCAATGCCTTCGGTCGGCCCGTGGTGGTCTTGTTCGGCCCGACGGACCCGGAGTGGACGAGGACACCGGCCGCGGCGGAGCGCGCCGTGCTTGTGCCCGTCGACTGCGGCCCGTGCATGAAACGCACGTGCCCGCAGGATCACCGGTGCATGAGGTTGATCGACAGTGCCCAAGTCCTTGCAACCGCCCGGGAATTGCTCGATGCCCCCCCGTCTCGTAGCACGACAGGGCGCGCCGAACGGGCGCAGGCATCCGAGCCGCGACCGTGAGAAAGCGGTTTTCCGTGGAGTTCCCAGCACCACTTCCTTACAGGCGCGACGCGGAAGAGGTTATCGTGCGTCCTCGCGTTCGATGAGGAGTGACATTCACCTTGCATGAGACCCGTTTCGAAACGAGGATGCTCGAGGTTATCGACCGTTTGGGCGGCGCGCGGGTGGGCGTCGTCGGTGATCTCGTTGCGGATCTTTACATCAGCGGGCAGAGCGAACGGGTCTCGCGCGAGGCGCCCGTCCTGATCGTCCGCTATGAAAAGCAGTGGCTGCGCCCGGGCGGGGCCGCCAACGTCGCAGCCAACATCGCGGCTTTGGGCGCGACGGCCCATGTCGTGGGCCTTGTCGGTGACGATATGCCAGGCCGCGAGCTCATGGCCACGCTGACGGGAACCTCCGGTGACGGGCACGTCGATTGCGATGGCGTTGAGATCCTTCCGGATCGTTCGACCATTACCAAAACGCGATTCTTAGCAGGGGCCAAGCTCACCTCGCGTCAGCAGGTGTTGCGACTCGACCGCGACCCGGCCGAGCCACCCAGTTCGGAGGTATGTACCCGGCTCGGCGATCGGATCACAGCCGTCGATGATCGGGTCGACGCATGGATCGTCAGCGATTACGGCTACGGCGGTTTTGACGACGCGTTGCGCGAGCTTCTTCGGACGATCGCCGATCGAAAGCCCGTGTTGGCCGACTCGCGATGGGCGCTCGAGCAGTTCCAGGGGATGACGGTCGTCAAGCCCAACGAGCAGGAGGCAGTCGAGCTGGCCCGCCGGCTGGGAATTGCCTGGACGAGCGAAACGCAGCTTACCGAAGCCCTGGCCGAGCGGTTGCCTGCCCATGCGGTCGTGATGACGCTCGGCCACGAGGGGATGATCGTGGCCGGCAGCGGTCGAACGCTTCGCATCCCGGCCTGGGGCAGTGATGAGATCGTCGATCTGACGGGCGCGGGCGATTCCGTGATGGCTACGCTCGGGGCAGCCATGGGCGGGGGAGCGGATGTGGAAATCGCCGCTCGCGTCGCCAACGTCGCCGGAGGGCGGGTCGTGATGAAGGAAGGGGCCGCGACCGTTGCGCCGCACGAGTTGCGGACGGCTCTGCTGCGGCCGTTGGGTGAAGCCACGAGGGACTGAACGGTGAGCCGGATCATCTCCGATCGCGATCAGCTTGGCGAGCAGGTTGCACGTCTCCGAGCCGAAGGGCGGACGATCGTGTTGGCCAACGGAGCGTTCGATATTCTTCACGTGGGGCACATCCGTTATTTGCGCGGGGCGGCGGCGGAAGGGGACGTGCTGGTCGTGGCTGTGAATACGGACGAGTCGATCAAGCGCTACAAAGATTCGAACAGGCCTTTGCAGCCCCTCGATGAGCGGCTCGAGATCCTGGACGCCCTGGCATGCATCGACATTCTTACGGCTTTTGAGGAGCCGACCTGCGACGCGCTCCTGGAGCTGATCCGTCCCGACGTTCACGCCAAGGGGCCGGAGTACACGCCGGACACGCTCCCCGAGTATCCCACGCTCCAGAGATTGGGCATCCGCATGGCCACGGTGGGCGATCCGAAGACGCATTCGTCGACCGAACTCATCCGCCGTCTTAACCGATGACGCATTGGCTGCGACCGCTACGTGGGGGCAGGCCGATTGATTGAGTTCGCATTTCCGGTATGAATCTGCATCACGTTATCGTCGTCAAATAAACAGAGCGGTTCACGGCGCTGTCCGCGTCGTCGGTTTGCCCGGCCGCAGGACGCGGCGGAGGGCGTCGAGGCGAGCGGGGCCTTCCGAAAGCGTGGGGACCAGCCAGCCGCCTTCGTCGTTCTCGTTCCATGCGTAGATGAGCGCAAGCTGTGCGCGGGCGTGCTGCGCGTTGGCTTCGAGCCATTCCAGGCCGCGGGCGACGTGTCGGGCGAGCTCTTCCGGCGTGGGCGTTTCGTAGTACTTTTCGATCCCCACGTTGGGCTGCTGCCAAGTCTCCCACGGCATGGGGCGGGCGACGCGCGGGCGGCGGTCCCAGCCGGTCATCAGGATCGGGACGACCTGCGCACCGGTCCCCTTGCACCAGTTCCAGAACATTTCGGCGTACTCGGTCAGCGCTGCGTACGGTGCGGCTTCGGCGTTGCCTTGTGCGGCGTAATTGCTGATGGCGTCAGCGCCCAAGGCGTCGAGCCAGCCCTTGGCATTGTCCGGATTGAAATCCATGATGACCAGGTAGGGGTCGCCCGCGCCCTTGCGCCGGGCGTCCTCGCGCAGGCCTTCGATGACCTTACGGTATGCGACCATGTCGCCGAAGTGACGGTCGATGTTTTCTTGCGTAATGAATCCGAGGTAGAAAACGGGGCGACCGTCGAGGACTTTCAGATAGCCCGGCTCGGTCATGAGGTCCGACAGCCGATCGACGTAGGCAGGGTCGCGCAGGCGGGTGGATTCGACGATGAGGCAGAACCGGATCCGGTCGCGTTTCGTGCTGGCCAGGTACCGTTTGAGCCCGAGGCTCATCACGTTATCGGGGGGGTATGTGACGAACGCCCAGTAGTCCAGGCCGCCCTCGCTGGCATAGACGATTTCGCGGTCCATGATCTCCTGGGACGTGCCGTCGATGCGGACGTCGTCGTCGCCGCGTATCTCGGCGAAAAACGGCAGCCGATCGTGCCACTTCTCCGGCCCCAGTGCCGATTGGACCGCTCGGCCGGGCCCGCCCTGGTCCCCGTGCCATGCATCCCAGCGGATCGCGCCCACGAGGGGTGCGGGCCGTCCGGGGCGGGGTTCGTCGGCGGTGGCGGGTAAAGCCAGAACAAGCAACAGCGTTGAGGCAATGAGTGCTTTCATGGAATTCGCTCGTAACAGGAATCGTCCTAGGATCGTCTTGCGGTTTACACGGGATCGTAATTCGACTGCCATGGAGAATCAACGGGCAGCACTTGGGGTGCTGGTAATCCCCTGGTTCCTTATGATCTCATGCAAAACATCCGGGTC
>PWPN01000193.1 GCA_003557125.1 Phycisphaerae bacterium
AACAACCCCCTTGGCCCGGTAGAGGCGCTCACCCAAAGCCGACAGACCGACTCGCAGGCGCTCCACATCGAGCGGCCGATCGCCCGTCCACCGTGCCGAGACGAAGTGCGGGTCGCGGCAGGGCGCATAGGCACCGCCCGCATCGGGCGTCGCAGCCGCCGCGAAGAGCTCCTCCCAGGCGACCAGTCGGCACGACGCCTGTTCGGCACGGAGGATCTCCAACGTTGGATTGATTTCGTGCACCGCGCGTTCGGTTTCCGCAAGCACACGCGCATCGTAGAGGTCCGCCTTGTTGAGGATCCCCACGGAGGCAGCCTGCACCTGGGCGGTGATGTTGGGCAGCGTATGCAAAAGCGGAGCGAACGTGCCGGGATCGATGAGCGTCACCACCCGGGCGAGGCGATACGTTTCGTCCAGCCGCGTTTCCGAGAGCATCTGAGGCAGAACGCGCGGGTCGGCGATGCCGCTGGCCTCGACGAGCAGACCTTCCAGCGGCGCAGACTCCGTATGCCAGCGGTCAGCCAACTCGCGCATCGCGCCGATGAACGTGGTCACCAGGCACCGGCAGAAGATGCTGCCGCCCGGCAAAGCCACGATGCGGTCGCTCGCGTCACCCAGCACGCGCCCATCCACGTCGACCTCACCGAAATCATTGACCAGCAAGGCGAGCTTTCGGCCCGGGTTCGATTCGATGACGCGGCGGAGGAACGTGGTCTTTCCACTGCCCAGAAAACCGGTCACGGTAACAAGCGGGATCGTCATGGGATTCGACCGTCCTCGTGCGTTTGTCGTGCCGCCGATCATTTCTCCTCGGACTTGGCCTCGATGCGTTCGATGATCGCTTCGGTCAGCGTCGTCATGTCCGGGATGATCGACGGAAACGCGACCTGACCGTCGATGCAGATCGTCGGGATCTGCCCGACACCGAGCTTGGCCATGTGCCCGAGCCCGCTTTGCGTCGTGATCTTGTGCTCGCGCACGAGCACCTTCTCGCCCATCGCGTTGGCGGCGCGCACGACCGAATCGACCATGTACTGGCACGGCGCGCACGAGGCCGAGTCGAGCGTGATGATATCGATGATCACCTTGCGCTCCCTGGCGTAGTCCGGCAGCGCGACGTCCTCGAAAACCTGCTCGACGGGCGCCAGCGTGCGTGCGACCTGCCGTTTGTATTCATCGTGAACGATGGCTGCGACCGCCTGGAGGTTCGCTTCCGGGGTCGCATAGGGCAGATCGCAGCCCGGCGCCAGGATGAAGCCGCGCTGGCCGCCCGTGTCGATGCAGCGGATCGCGTCGCGCTGCGCGTCAGCCGTACTGCCCAGCAGCAGCACCGTCGTCAGCTTCAGGTTGCCGCCGAAGGATTTATCGTGCGTATCGGCATGCGTGCGGAGCTCGGCCAGGTCGATGTTCTCGTCGATCGAGACGTTATCGCAATGCGTATTGCACATGAGTTCGAGGTTGCGCGTCGCGTTGCCGCACACGAACAGCGACGAGTGCGCGCCGCGCTGCCGGATGTGGTCGAAGAGTGCATTGACCGGTTCGGTGACGAACGTCGCGAAGTGGTCCGGCGAGATCTGGCTGGTCATCGGATCGACCACAGCCACGATGTCCACGCCCTGGTCGATATAGAGGTCGGCCGTGCGGCGTCCCACTTCGGCGCAGTAGTCGAGCACGCGCTTCACGCGATCGGGGTTACTGAACATCTCGAGAAAAATGTGCGTGCCCAGCAGGTGCAGGCCGAGCGTGAACGGGCCGGTGATCAGGCCATAGAGCGCGATGCGGTCTCCGAGGCTCTTGCGGAGTTGCCGGGTCGCATCGAGCACGACCGGGAATCGCCCGCCGGCCGGGTCGAAAGGCGGCATCGCGTCGTCCTGCGTGTCGGCCAAGGGGTGGCTGGCGACCGACGGGGGCGTATCGTCGGCCCATCGCATGGCGCACCCGAGCACCTCGGCCTCGAGCTGGAGGTCGAAGACGATCGGCAGGCCATCCGGCTGATAGAGCTCGGCCGCCCGATTCAGGCCGCGGACGATCAGCTCGCTGGATTGCAGGTAGTCCGCAGCCGTGGCCCCGATGATCTTGCCACCGTGGACCCCGACGAACGGCACCCAGGCGGGCCGTGGCGTGGGCTCGTTCCGGATGGCCTTGAGCAGAATCTCCTTGCCTGACATCGCGTCCCCCTTGGTATGGATGGCTGCTTCCGACTCTGAGGCATGCCAGAGCGGATGATACCCCCGCAGGCCTTTCGACTGCAACATGGATTGTTCCGCGATTCGCGGTTTTGCACGAAACTGCTTGGGCAGGATCGTTCGGATTATCGGGGTGTTATCGTACCCGTTGTGTCGCTCGACGGGGGCTCGGCCGGTTCGGGGCTTCGGACGACCGCCGGCGAGACGCGCGGAGACGGCAGGCGCAAGTCGAGTCGCGTCTGGACGATCCCGCGCGAAGGATGCCATGCGACGTAACTGGCGAACTGGAACGTCCGCGCGAGGTCGGCGATCTCCTGGAGCAACGCGAGCGGATGAACGGTCGGCGAAGGCGTGACGGGCATGGGAATCGTCACCTGCCGGGCCTGACCTTGGCGGATCACGTCGAGCACGACCCGATCTTCCCGCGTGCGCATCGCCAGTCGGATCTTCAGGGAATCCAGTGCGCGCTCCGGATCCAGTGCCCTGCCGTCCACAGCGATGATCCGGTCGCCCACTTCGAGTCGGCCATGTGCCGGCCAGCCCGCGAGCGTCTCGGTGACCCGGATCCCGCCGCTGCCCATGTCGGGCGCGGGCCGAATGCCCAACTGCACCTGCGTCGCCCAGTACCGCCGCCGCATGCGCTGCCACCAGGCCTCTTCGAGCATTTCCGGATGGTGTGCCGCCACGTGAGTCAGCCAGGAGTCGATCATCGCGCTGGCTGCCCGGGGCTGTGCGACGAGGACTCTGTCCGGCAACCGTCGAGGGGGGCGCTGTCGGCTCATCGCCTGCTGGACAGCCTCGGCCGGCATGAGCGGAATCGCCCCCCACCGGGCCTGGACGATCTCGCTGACCGTCCGCGCGTGCGTCCCGACGATGAGGTGCCCATCCGTCACGCACCAGCTCAGTTGGAGAGCCTCTTGAAACGGGCGCACCGCCATGCCGAGGAACAAGCCCGACAGGTCGACCGAGAACACCCTCGTTTCGGAGGTTTCACCGATGGGCATCGACTCGATTCGGCGATCCTCGCGATCGCCCGGCATCAGGTTCGCCAGCCGGATGATGTTGTCGGCCAGCGCCCGCATCGTGGCCAGCACCTCCTGCGGTTCGTCCGTGCGGACCAGCAAGGCAACCGTCGGAACGGGAAGCGACGCTTCCTGCGCATCCGCGGGCCACCCGATCGATATCGGGATGTTCACCGCACCGACGGCCACGACCGTGTCGCCCTTCAAGTGCGCCAGCAGACGTTTGCGCAGCGCATCCGGCTCCATCTGCCATTCGAGCAGATCGAGATAGAAACGGCTCATGCCATCGGCTTGCGTCTTGAGGCGATCGTAATGCTTCACGTATTGAATCGGGCTCGTCCAGGCTGCCAGCGTCGAGGCCGGCAGAAACAGCAAGGACTCGATCGGCGGCTCGCGTACCCCCAGCGTCCCATCGGCGGTTCGCAGATACCCCGTCGTCTCGACAGCCAAGCCTTTATCATCGTAGGAAAGGGCGACTGCCAACGAGCGGACCGGCGGAGCGAGAAGCGCCCACCACCCCTCGTGCGTCGGTTCGCCGGCGGCGCTGCGAAGATGGGTACCGACATAGAAGACACCCTGCGCGCCGGCCGGAATCTCGGCCATCCGTTCGCGAAACTCGGCCAGATCGCTCAGGCACAAACCCCGCGCGGAGCGCAGCAACTGCGTCGATCGGCTGTACAGGTCGGATCCGTCCTGCCCGCGGCCCACGATGGCCACGCGCCCGTCGCTGGTCAATTCGTGCCCGAAGGCGAGGCGGTAGCGCCGTACCGGTGCGTCGGTCGGACCCGGCAATCGCCGATCCTCCAACGATGCCTCGAGTGCCGCGGGATTCCTCGGACGGGCCAACAGAACCCCCGAGGGCAGATACTGCCAGCCATCGGCCGCGACCGCGACCGGGCCGTCCACCAGCAGCCCCGCCTGACGCGACGACAACCCCAAGGCCTGCACAAGCATATCCTGAAACGTCTCGGCCGCATTGGCTGTGCCGCTGTCTGCGACGGCCCATGAATCGGGCACCCCGCCCCTCTCGCCTGCCGCCCCCGTTATCACCGATCCCTCATGCAAACCGCCCGATTCGAACAGCGTCGCACCGGGCTCCAGCGACGGCGGTCCCACCTCGGCCGCCAGCCAGCCAAGCACCCGCCCCAGCGCTGCACCCGCCTGCGTGCGCCCCAGCGCGTCAGTATCGGTCAATTCGAGATAGAGTCGTGTGTCGATGGGAACGTAGTCGGCCAATGAGCCCACGCGCGGCGGGCCCTCAGCGGTTGGCTGAGCCCCAGCCCACGTGCTGCCACACAAGATCGCAAGAAACCACCATGTCCGGAAGTGTTGCATCATCGGTCCGAATGCCAGCGGCACCCGCGGCCACCGTCAGTTCGCATCATCACCGTCAGATCGCGTCCTGCGGTACCGCGCCCCGGGATTCGTGACCCGGATCAGGAGGAGACGCCAGAGGCGTTGGCTGCAATGGAGCCTGCGGCTCAGCGCCGAGAAGTGCCGAATTGAGAAAATCCAGTTCGTCGGTGACGCGCCGACCCTCCGCGCTTTGCGCATCGGCGACGTCCGGATATTTCTGAAGGTATTCAGCGACCAGGCGCTCGTTCATGCCGGCAAAGCCGTAACGGATGAGCAGTTCGACATCCTTGTAGCTGCGTCGCGTGCCTTCCACCGCATGACGCGTTCCCTCGACGACAGGCTTGAGAAACGCTTCGAGAAACGGAAGGGCTTCGATTTCAGGCGTGCTTTCGAGCTCGGCCTGTGCTTGACCTTCCGGGACGCGCCCGGTCAGTGCGGTCATGTTGTCACGGAATTCCTTGGGCGCCGCCTCACGAATCCCCATCGTCACGGTCTGCGGGACGGGCTCGGTAAACGGAACGTTCGCCGGCATACCGAGCCAGAAAACCAGCGCGACGCTCGCAGCCGCAGCCAACGAACTCATCGCGTACAGGGCGGTCCTTCGGGCCGACAGATTCGGACGGACAACCCACCTGCGACGCGAAACGGCCGCCCGGACAGCCAGGTCATCGCGACAGGCAGCCATCACGCGATCCGTGAACGCAGGCGCCAGGCGAGGCTCGGGCCGATCCATGCGGATCACGTCGCCGCAGGCATCGAGCACCGCCAGGCGACTCTGGCAAGGCGAACAATGCAGCAAATGCGCGTAGAGCTCCGCCTGAAAAGACGGTGACAGATCGTCATCGAGGTAACGATCGAACAGTTGTATGGCTTGTTGACAGGTGATCATGACGCGGCTTCCCGTAAAGCTTGGACCTGCGGGAATTCCTCGACCATATCCGAAAGCGTTTCACGCAATCGCGCCCGTGCCCGATGGAGATGGCTCTTGGTCGTGGCCATCGGAATCCCCAACGTTTTGGCGATCGCGTCGCAACTCATACCTTCACGGTAAAACAACATCACAGCCGCACGTTGCGGCACACTCAGCCCATCCACCGCGTCCCAGATGCGATCCTTGAGTCTGCGGGCTTCTTCACTTTCAGCCACTTGCACGTCGGCTTCCTGCTCGCCACCGGGCAGCGCCGCAAAATCCAGATCGCCCGTCATCGACTTGCGCCGCCGGATGTGGTTGAGACAAAGCCGATAGGCGATCGTGAACAACCACGTACTGAACCGATAGTCGGCCGAAAACGAGTCAAGCGATCGGAACGCACGCATGAACGCGTCTTGACAGATCTCTTCAGCCGTGTGATGGTCTCGCAAGATGCGCCAGACGAATGCATAAAGACGATCCTGATGAGCCTCGACGAGCGCGCGCGCCGCCTCTTCGGACCCCGTCCGTGCTTGTGCGACCCACTGCTTCTCGAGCCGGCGGGTCGGCTTGGTCAAGCCTTGATGCTGTCTTGCAAACATGGCTCATCCTATTATATCAGAATGGTTCGCCGCGGTTGCAGCCGATCTGCGTGACGGGCGATACGACAGCACCGCGATCTGACATTGACGCCTCTTCTCCATGTATCGGCATGGGAAGCCCATTTATCGATGCCCGTCAACCTCGCATTGCCGCATAAGCATTATAACTTTATGCGAGAAAGAATGTTATGGCAACAAAACAAGCGGATTCGCCCCGCCGGATCGTCAATCGAAAGGCCCGCTACGACTATTTTATCCACGAAACTATCGAAGCCGGCATTTCTTTGACCGGAAGTGAAGTCAAAAGTTTACGAAGAGGCAATGCCCAATTGACCGATTCTTTCGTCCGCATCCAGGATAATAAAGCCACGCTGCACGGATGCCAGATCGACCGCTATCCACCGGCTTCCGAGCAGAACCACGATCCGAACCGCGTCCGGCAGCTCCTGATGCACACGCGCGAACTTCGCCGCCTCACGCTCAAGCTCCAGCAGCGCGGCACCACGCTCGTGCCGACCAGCATTTATTTTAACCGGAGGGGGATCGCGAAAGTGGAAGTCGCCCTGGCCACGGGCAAAAAGCAGTACGACAAACGCCAGGACCTCCGAAAACGCGACCATCAACGGGAAATCGATCGCGCGACGCAGCGTCGCCAGAAGCAATAGCACAGCCGCCAATAGCACAGCCGCAAGGGGGCTTGTGTACGGTCGAAACCTTTCAGCACTGCCCCGGCTAGCGCTGCTCACGCTCCTGCTTCATCATCTCTTCGATCAGAGGCTGAGCGCGGGCGCGTTCGGTCGGTGTGGTGCGCGTGACGAGCATCCGCTGCCATTGCTCGCTGCTTTGCGGGACGAACTCGCGGAAGGGCTCGCCCATGCTCATTTCGGGATTGCCGCCGCCGCCCAACCGGCTCTGAATCTGGCGGAAGTCCTGGGAAGCCTGCCGGGCGAAGGCGGCCCGGGCGCGCGGCGTGGGCTGGCGATTGTAGCGGTCCGCCAGATCCATGACGTGTACCTGGAACACCTCGAACGTCGCGTCGAGCAACGTCTCCTGCTCCTGGCGCGTCATCTGACGCAATGCACTCGTGAAGGCTGCCCGCTCCTGCGGGTTCTCGAATCGGTAGGCGACCTCGACGAGAAATTCCTCGCGACGCGGGATCGACAGCCGGGAGAACCCGCGCGAATCGCCGAGATATTCAGCCACCCGCTCGGGCGCGGTCTCAGCGAGCACCGGCGGGGGGATCGTCGTCAGTTTCATGTAGGCCCACCACCCGCCGACGAGGACGCCGACCGCAGCCGCAACCGCGATCAAGGCATTCCGCGTCTGCGGCGAGAGCATGGGCCCCTTCTTTTTATTCTTGCTGGATTTGGCTTTTTTGCTGCTTTTTTGAGCCACGGGAGCACCTCACCTGGCCATTTTTACGAACCGATCCGCCCTCAGTCTGCCTTTACGGTAAACGCGCTTCAACCCGCATGTCGGCATAAAGCGAGTTCAGCACACCCCGTTTGACGTCCGGTCCGTGGAAAGGTTCAAAATCCGAAACCATCCAAAGATCACGCGAGCGGAACAGTTCGTGACTGCTTCCTATTTGAAAAATCACCCCGCGCGTGTGAAGCCGTCTGTTATTCAGCGTCGTTTCCCACTCGTAACTCGAATCCTCGTAATCATAGTAGCGATCCGTCGGAACTTCCGAGAGCGATTGCGTGTTTCTATCGGATGGACAGAGGAACACCTCGGTATTGCCCCGCAATTGGCGTCTCAAAACCGTCGGCAGCGAGGGAAGCTGGACATAGTCCGGGGTGATCTCTTCGGCATGCTCTTCGTAGT
>PWPN01000249.1 GCA_003557125.1 Phycisphaerae bacterium
ATGACCCCGAGCCTCGCCTCGACACGTAAAAAATAAAGGATGCATAGCACATGGCCGGAAGAAAGCGGAGCGATGGTAAACGCGGGTTGAGGCCCTTCCATCTGTTTCTATTGGCTGGCATTGCTTGTCTGCCGGCCCTGTTCGGACAAGGCTGTCCACAGACGACACTGCCTGGCAATGACGACCCGTCTCAGGCCGCGAGGAGAGCGCCGAGTTTCAGTTTTACGGCGCCGCTGAATGATGTGGCAGCCAGCTTGGGCGACACGGTCACCATAAGCTGGGTGCTCGACGCTGCGGGGCAAGCGACAGTCACCTTGCTGGCCGACCCCGACAATGACTATGGCAATGGGAACGAAATCGTCATCGCGCCTCTGATCACGGGTCAGAACTCATTTGCGCTGAATACATCCGAACTCGCGGCAGGCACCTATCGTTTCATCGCCCTGGTCAACGACGGATTCAATCCTCAGCAAGTCATCGTCGCTCCGGGTCGACTGCTTCTGTACAGCGCCGGCTTTCTGCCCGGCAAAGTGGGGCCGAGCGTCGTGACCACGGAGCCCCTCATGAATCTTGGCGTAAGCCAGGGAGACACCGTTGAGATCGAAGTCTGTGCCCGCGATCCAGGCACGGCAGGCACCTCCCCGTTTGAAAACGTCATCCTGCTGGCCGATCTCGACGACAACCCCACCAATGACCTGGACCTGAGCGGTCCCGGTGCCGCAGCACAACTCGATACGATCTGCCAATCGCGATCTTTCCCCGTCCCGGTCATGGTGGACGGCAAGCCCGCTGCGTACGTTCTCGCCTGCTTGCGGGACAATGACTGCGGTGTGGCTATGGAAGTTCCCGTCCTCGACGATGAGGGCAATCCCGTGACCGATGACGATGGCAACCCGGTCACGACAACCGTTCCCAGCCCGGGACAGGAATTCGAGTTCACGATCGATATCGGTTCGATTCCCCCTCGCGTCGACGGAAAGCCCTACCGGATCCGCGCAACGATGTGGGACCGCGTGAATCCGCCCGTGCACAGTTACGCGCCGGGTTCGATCAGTATCACCTCATTGGGCTCGGGCGTCATCGACCTGGGCAACGTCGGCCGAACGATCTCGGGCACGCGGTTCCTGGGCATCCATGCGGGCGATCGGACAGGGTTTACCGGCAGCGACCTGGGTGATATCGACGGCGACGGGATCGATGACTTCATCATTGTCAGCCGATTCGGCCGCGGCTATGACCTCAGCAACTCCGGCACGGCGCACGTCGTCATGGGCCTGCCCGGCGGCCGCAAGTTCGCCAACGAGATCTCACTCAGCAATATCGGTGCGCACTACGACGGCTCATTGATCGTCATGTCCAACGTGCCCGACACGGATGGGATCGTCTCCGTGACGCGAGTCGACGATGTCAGCGGTGACGGATTGCCGGACATCCTGTTCGGCATGCCTTACGTCGAAGCCTTCTACGACGATCACGACGACGATCCATGCGACGAGGATGACCTGTGCTACCGTGACTTGCTGCCCAACCCGCTGAGCGATAGCGCCAACGATATTATTCACGATCACATCGGCGGTTATGACAGTCGCGAAGGCTGGTATGAAATAGACGATAGCCTGTTACTTTGCTCGAACAATGAAGACCTTAACAGAAAGACTCCGATCCGTAGCGGTTTCGCTGTGCTGGTCGGCTCGGAAAACAACCTGGCGTTCGGAGGAGTGCGGAACTTGGAACGGATGGGCCAGCGGATCAATAACCAACCCGGTAAGCGGTTCCGTGGAGCCTGGTTTCCCCACACCGTTTACGATATGACGCAAACGACTGAGCCCTACGCACTCGATGTCCATTCCCGGTTCGGCCAGACGGTCGCGTCGATGCCCCCGATGCGTGATACATCGCTTCTTGCTTCCCCACGGTACGGCACGACGATGCTCAAGTCGGCACCCGGCGCAATGAAAAGCCGGGGAATGATCGTTCTCACCACTTCCCCAGGCGACACGTGGTATGATGTCTGCGGGGATAACGCCGCTTCCGTGCCGTGCTACGAGCGGCGGGGCGATTGTTTTCGAGCAATCCGTTATGTAAACAACAATTACTACTTCGGTGCCAGACAAGGCGACAACCTCGGCTATGCCAAGCCCGCAGGTGACTTCAACCTCGACGGTAACCGCGACATTCTGATGGGCGCGCCGGGAGCGAGCCGCCCGCATCCGCACACGGGCGAGCTGTTGAGTAACAATGGGATCATCTACATCATGTTCGGTCGGCCGGATCGTCCGGAAGTTACCGAGCTTGAGACTATGAACCCGCCCCGAATCGAGATTCACGGGACGCGGAGCGGCGATCGGTTCGGTTCGATGCAGACGATCGTCGGCGACCTGGACCAGGACGGCCTGTCGGACATCGGCTTCTCTTCGCCCTACGCCAGCGGCCCCGGCGGCGCGGAGTCCGGTTTCGTGGGCGTCGTGTTCGGCGGACGACGGCTGACCGGTGAAAACATTTTCACCGTCGATCAGGTCGCCACGGCCCAGCTGCCCGGTATCCGGTTCTACGGGACCCAGCCCGGAGGGCACGCCGGCGCGGTCATCAACAACGCCGGCGACTTTAACGGCGACGGCATCGACGATCTGCTCATCGTCGCACCGAACGAACGGCACATGGTCAACGGTGTCGAACGGCGTGGGGCCGCGTATCTCATCTTCGGCGGAACGCACCTGATGGGTAACCGCTCGTTCCTCTTGAGCCAGGTGGGCACAGCCGAGCTCCCCGGTATCGTTTTCGTCAGCCCCTATGCGACAGGATCAGCCGAGGAGGCACCAATCGACTGGGCCTCGGCAGCAGGTGACGTGAACGGCGACGGGTTCGACGACATCCTGATCGGTGTCAGCGAGGCCGACTACGTCAATCCGCTCGAACCGAGTCAGCGACGGAACAATGCCGGCGAGATGTATCTCATCTATGGCAACAATACGGGCAGCAACATGCTGCAGCCATGATGCCCTTCGTATGGCTCCATGAAGTTAAGAAGCCCCCGGCACCGGAGTCGGGGGCTTTTTTATCCTGGGATCTTTTTAGCCGGCACAGGTCCGGCAGGCTATCCTGAAAACCTATGAACATCGTACTCATCGGATATCGGGCGTGCGGCAAGACCGCAATCGGACGTCTGCTGTCGGAGCGCCTGAATTGGCCGTTCCTGGACACCGACGTATTGATCGAACAGCGCTGCGGCATGACGATCCGAGATATCTTTGCCGATCGTGCGGAGGAAGCGTTCCGGGAGATGGAACGCAGGATCATCGCGGAAGTAGCCCAGCTCGATAAACACATTCTGAGCACCGGAGGCGGTGCGGTCCTGAATGAAGACAATGCGCGTGCATTGAAGCAAAGGGGGCTGCTCATCTGGCTGACTGCCTCTCCGGAAACCATCTGGTAGCGTATCCTTTCGGATCGCCCCCGTCTGGCGAGCAGGCCCGACTTCGATCGTGTCCGCGGTTTTCAGGACATCCAAAGTACGATCGATCAAAGGACTCCCTCGTATCGGCGCTGGGCCGATCTGATCATCGACACCGACGAACGCTCTCCTGACAGGATCGCAGAAGAGATTTTCATGCTCGTCGAAACGCGGCTGGCGGAATCATCGAAAACGGATGCGGAGCCGTCTTCCGACAGGGGCTCTTGCGGGCAATAGCACAGCCTGGAATGATCTATGACCCATTACCGATAACCGCTGCGCCCCTGAGAGCTCCGAAACCGCCATACTTGACAAAGAGCCGTCCGGCCAGCATTCTCCCCCCGAAGCAAATACGCTCTCTCTTTGAAGGATGTGCCTGTTATGGAGCTTGTCGTTAATCCATCCCGTCTCACCGGGGCGGTCAGCATCCCCGGATCCAAATCCCAGACCATCCGAGCGGTGGCGATCGGTGCATTGGCCTCGGGACGGAGCCGGATCGAATCCCCCCTTGTGTCCGCCGATACTTTGGCGGCCGTGGATGCCTACTGCGCATTGGGAGCCGCCATCGAACGACTCGATGACGCCTGCTGGGAGGTCGAGGGAACAGGGGGACAATTGAGTGCCCCATCCGATGTGATCGACGTGCGTAACTCGGGCACGACGCTGCGCATCGCTGTCGGGTCGGGAGCCCTGCTGAACGAAGGGCAGGCTGTTTTCACGGGTGATGCGCAGGTCCGGCGCCGCCCGATCGGCCCCCTGCTCCAATCGCTCAATGACCTCGGTGCGTCGGCTGACAGCACATGCAACAACGGTTGCGCGCCCGTGGTAGTGAGCGGTCGGTTGCGAGGCGGCTCGACCCGCATCGAGGCGGTATCAAGCCAGTACCTCACAAGTTTGCTGATCAACTGCCCACTGGCCGATGGAGCCAGCGAGATCCTGGTGCCCGTCCTAAACGAGCAGCCTTACGTCCATATGACGCTCGATTGGCTGACGCGCTGCGGGATCGCACTGGAACGCGATGAGCTGAGATGGTTTCGCATCCCCGGCGGACAGCGCTATTCCGCATTTGATCGCCGCATCCCGGCTGATTTTTCCTCGGCCACTTTCTTTCTGGGCGCGGGCGTACTCAGCGACAACGATGTCCTGGTCCAGGGGCTCGACTTCAACGATCCTCAGGGAGACAAGGCCGTCGTCGATTATCTCGAGCAGTTGGGTGCGCGGATCACGCAAGAGGCCGAGGGTCTCCGCATCCGTCCCGGAGAACTGACCGGCTGCGAGTTGGATCTGAACGCAACGCCCGACGCCCTACCGATGATGGCCGTCGTGGGGTGCTTCGCCCGTGGGAGAACTGTCCTGGCCAATGTGCCGCAGGCGCGCCTCAAGGAGACCGACCGCATTGCCGTCATGGCTGCGGAGCTGGGTCGGATGGGAGCTCGGATCACCGAACGGCCCGACGGGCTCGTCATCGAGCAAAGCGAATTGCACGCAGCCCATGTCGACGGCCACGACGACCACCGGGTGGTCATGGCCCTGGCGGTGGCCGCATCGTCAGTTCCGGGCACGACGCGCATCCGTACCGCTGAGGCCATCCAGGTCACTTTCCCCACCTTTGTCCAGTGCATGACCGAACTGGGTGGTAACCTGCACCTGGATACGGCTGATTAACCGCAGAGGTCCGCGGGGATGGGCCAACTAGCCAGATCGGTCAGGGGACTCTATAGTAACCGCCTGAAAAGTGAACGGGACGAGGGTTAAACGGCTGTCAGTGAGCCTGCGAGGGGGGGGACACTAAAGGAGGACTTGCCATGCTAGGCTGCGATCTGGGAAAAATGTTTCGCACCACCGTTGCGGGAGGCTCATACCAGGAGGGACTGACGGTCCATCTCCAGGGTGTGCCACCGGGACTGCTTGTCACAGAAGAGGAAATCTATGAAGATTTGCTCATCCGTAAACCGGGTCAAGGCTCTCTGACTTCACCTCGCCGAGAGCCGGATATCCCCGTCATCTACAATGGCGTCAACGCGGCTGACACGATGCCCGGCTTTTCCAACGCGGGCTACACGAACGGCACGCCGTTTGTCATTCTGATCCCGAATCTCGACCGTCATTTCGAGCATATTGAGCAGTACCAGGTGACCAATCGCACGCCGCGCCCCGGCCATGCCTCCTATGCCTCATACCAGAAGTACAACTCCTGGGATGACGCGATCGGAGCGGGGATCTTCAGCGGGCGCTATACTTCGACGATCGTGGCGGCCGGCGTCGTCGCAAAAAAGATACTCGCGACGCAGGGGATCCAGGTGACGGCTTTCGTCAAGGAAGCAGCCGGCGTGACCGCCCCCGAGGTCGATATCGCCACGATCCGAACCAAAGCAGCCGCCTACCGGAAAGTGCGTAAAGAGCACGACCCGATCTGGCAATTCGTCTATCAGTCCGGACGGATCAAGCCCGGCATGCGGTTCCTCGAGAAAATGCCGGTCCTTTCCGAAGTGGAAGGCCTGATCGGCAAGTTCCCGGCCGTCCCGATGGACGAAAACAAGATCCGTGCCGAGTACGGCGTGCATCCGGAGCTGTTCTGCCCGGACCTCGATGCAGCCGACGCGATGTACAAGCGGATCATCGAGATCAAGGAATCCGGCGATTCGAGCGGCGGTATCGTCGAAGTCCAGGCCACCGGGGTGCCGGCCGGCCTGGGCGAGCCGGTGTTCCGCAAGCTCGACGGCGAACTCGGCCGGATGCTCAGTATCGGTGCGGTCAAGGCGGTCGAGATCGGTGCGGGCGTGCGGGTCAAGGATATGACCGGCTCGGAATGCAACGATCAGCTTTTCGCAGAAAACAAGCAGGTCCGATTCGGGAGTAACCAAGCCGGTGGCATTACGGGCGGACTCACGACAGGCCAGACCATCGTCGCACGGCTGGCAGTCAAGCCGACGCCGACCATCAGCAAGGACCAGCACACGATCGACAAGGTGACGCGCGAGAATGCGGAACTCAAGGCTGTCACGCGCCGCGATCCGACGCTCGTCGCACGGATCTGGCCGGTCGCCGAAGCTTTCACAGCGTTGATCCTGTTGGACCACCTGATGATGCATCTGGGGTACCAGGCGCTGTGGCGCAAGTGAGAGATTTCTTATAGAGCAGGGCGTATCGGTGGTGCCGTTCGAAGCCGACGCGCCAGGGGCGATTAGCTCAGCTGGTTAGAGCGCCTCGCTTACAACGAGGAGGTCACCCGTTCGAATCGGGTATCGCCCAGTCATGAATGACATGTAACAGCAAGCGATTACAGTATCACGCCGTCAGCCGGCCGGACAGGTCAGATAGCACTCGGAATCGCGCGGAGCGCGCTCCGCGCAACGGGCGTTCCGGCCAGGGCATGTCACGAGAATCGCTAAGCCAGGCAACATGAATTTGCCGCCCATAACATGATTAAAACAAGAGGCAAGTCGATGAGAAGACGGACTGTAGCCGCCTGGTGGATGTATGGGGGGTTCGCCTCATGTTTGATGATGATCGCGTGCCAGTCCGAAGGTTTGCGCCCTGCAAGGCCGGCTGACCTGGAAAGCAGGTACAGTTGCGGCGGGGGCGGGAGCGCCTATGCCCCGGAAACGGGCATCCGGTGGTACCGCGAATGGGACGGCTGCTACGTGAAATACCCCCGTCACATCAACATGGCGCACAAGATGTGGACCGTAGGCAAGATGGACTACCGTCCGGAGACGATCCACGGCGGACCCGACAATGAAGTCATGACGCTGCCATACCCTGGCACGCACGCGCCGAACGAAGAGCTCATCGCGAAGATATTCGAGGCGGAAGCACCCTTCATTCAGCAGACGATCGAGTATTCGGATGACCATCGGGGAAATTACTGGGCAGTTGCCAATGAACCGAACTGGCGTCCCTACTTCACGCCCGAGGACTACGCCAGGTCATTCCACACGTACGCGACCTTCATCAAAGGGCTCGATCCGACAGCCAAGATGACTTCCGGAGGTATCCTCGTATCCTATTTCTATACCGGCCCCAACTACGCAGGGACGGAATGGAACGTTTGGATCGATGAGTTTCGTGCTGCCTACGAGTCGCTCTACGGTACACCGCCGCCTGTCGACGTTTGGGACATCCACCCCTACGATGCATGCAGTTACTTCGAGGACGTCACCCCGGCACGTAGAGCGATCGATAACATCATTGCAATGCGGCAGTATCTCGACAACGTCGGCCTGACCGACGATCCCATCTGGATCAGCGAAGTCGCCTGTTTTACGGACGATTCCCAGACGCAAGTCGATTATATCAACGAACTGTTCGCATGGCTGAACGAAAAC
>PWPN01000363.1 GCA_003557125.1 Phycisphaerae bacterium
CCGCCAGCTCGATACGGTCATGGTGCCCGTGGTCTTCGCCGAGGACATCAAGGTTGAAGTCAAGGTGTGGGTGGTTCGGGAAAGTACAGGCGACGAGCTCGAGGAAGCTGCGCCCAAGCCGCAGGAGGACCAGGAACCGCGCGCTCGGCCTTCGGCTCACGGAAAGCGCCCGAATCACGGCTTGCAAGTCGATGCGCTTGAGACCGACTTCTAGCAGATTCCTTAAGGCAGGGGGTCCATGAGCGCTGATCGGCCGACCGGCCCCATTTCGCGGGAAAGGGTTCCGCCGCAGGACCTCGAGGCGGAGATGGCCTTGCTCGGCTCGATGATGCTCGAGCGCGAGGTGATCGGCGACGTCGTTACGGTGATCGGCCCTAACGATTCGGATCGATTCTATCGCGCCGATCACTGCAAACTCTTCGAAGTGCTCGTGCAGCTCTATGAACGGGGCGACCCGGTCGACCTCGTCTCGGTGCGCAACGAGCTCAACGCCCAGTCACTGCTCGAGACCGTCGGCGGCGTCGAATACCTGACGCAGCTGGCCGAGTCGGTCCCGAACTATCTTCATGCCGAGTATTACGCACGCATCGTTCGCGACAAAGCGATGCTCCGCGACCTGATCGGCGCAACCACCCGGATCAGCGACTCGGCCTACGACCAGGCCGACGACGCGCGCCAGATCCTCGACGCGGCCGAGCAGCTTCTTTTCGAGGTCACCGACGAGCGGATCACCGACCATGCCGCCCAGATCCGCGATGAGCTCGAACAGATCTTTCAGCAGATCGCCTCGCGCGATGGGCACTGCATCACGGGCATACCGACGGGCTTCCTCGAGCTCGACGACCTGCTCAGCGGCATGCAGCGCGGGGAGATGATCGTGATCGCCGCCCGGCCGAGCATGGGCAAGACGGCATTCGGCCTGTCGGTGGCCGAGCATACCGCAGCCAACGAGAACATCCCCACCGCCTTCTTTTCGATGGAGATGAGCCGGCTGGCGGTCGCCCAGCGGCTTCTCTGTTCGCGCGCGGGAGTCGATTCGCAGCGCGTCCGCAAGAACATGGTCTCGGAGGACGAGATCGCCAAGCTCCAGGGCGCTGTGGGCGAGCTGGCCGAGATGCCGCTGTTCGTCGACGACACGCCGGGGATGAGCGCGCTCGAACTGCGGGCCAAGACGAGACGGCTCTACCTGAAGCACCAGGTCCAGGTGATTTTCGTGGACTACCTCCAGTTGATGCGCAGCGCGCGACGCGTCGAAAGCCGTCAGCAGGAGGTCGCCGAGATCAGCCGGGGGCTCAAATCGCTCGCCCGCGAGCTCAACATCCCGGTCGTCGTCATGGCCCAGCTCAACCGCAACCCGGAAGGGCGTACCGACAAGAAGCCCATGCTCAGCGACCTGCGCGAGTCCGGTGCGATCGAGCAGGACGCAGACGTCGTGATGCTGCTCCACCGCGAAGAGTATTACTGCCGCGTGAAGGGGGAGGTTCCGTCGGAGGATATCCGCGGACAGGCGGAAGTCATCGTCGCCAAGCAGCGGAACGGCCCGACCGCTTCGGTCAAACTCCATTTCAACGAAAACCTCGCCCGATTCGATCCGCTCCACTACGGCGACGAACCCGCCTATGTGCCAAGCGGCGAATATGTGCCGGAACCCGATCCCGGCGACATCGAGGCTGCGCCGTTCTGATCGTTGGCCGAGCCCCCCGAGCGATAGCCCTTACCATGGTCGGAGGCCAAAGCGCAAGGCTCCAGGGGCGCGCCTGCCCGCGTTGGGACGGGAAGACTTCAACACCGCTTTTCAGATACAATGGGGCAAAACCCGCGCGAGCTGGTGGCGGAAAGTCGCTATCGACCGGTGTTCCCGGCGGCGCACAGGTATTTCGTGAGTGACATATGAAACGCGATGCGATCGAACGCAAAAGGATCCGGTTAGCCTACGGCAAGCAGGGGCTGGAGATCGACGTGCCGGCCGACGCCACGGTCATCGAGCCGCGGTACGTCGAAGGCGTGGCCGATGAGCGTGAGGCCATCGTCAAGGCATTGCGTGCCCCCATCGCCTGCGATCCCTTGCGGGACCAGGTGCGGGCGGGGCACAAAGTCGCCATCGTCCACACGGACATCACGCGCGCCACGCCCAACGAACGCATCCTGCCTCCGCTGCTGGCCGAGTTGGAGTCGGCCGGTATCCGTCGCGACGACATCACGCTGCTCAACGCGCTCGGCACGCATCGGCCCCAGACCGACGAGGAACTCCGCGGGATGCTCGGTGCCGATGTCGTGGCCAACTACCGCTGCCTGCAGCACGACGGGAACGACGACGCCAACCTCGTGCACGTCGGCCGAACGCGCTTCGGGCACGACGTGCGCATCAACCGCACCTACATGGAGGCCGACGTCCGCATCCTGACGGGTTTCATCGAGCCGCACTTCTTCGCCGGGTTCAGCGGCGGGCCGAAGGGCGTGCTGCCTTCGATCGCCGGCGCCGAAAGCGTCCTGGATAACCACGGCCCCAAGATGGTCGGTCATTCCAAGGCGACATGGGGCATCACGCGGGGCAACCCGATCTGGGAGGAAATGCTCGAGGCGGCGACGATGACGCAGCCGACGTTACTTCTCAACGTGACGATGAACCGCGACAAGCAGATCACCGGCGTGTTCGCGGGCGCATTGGAGGCTGCCCACGAGGCCGGTTGCCGGTTCGTGCAGGAATGTGCGATGGCGGCTGTGGAGGAGCCGTTCGACGTCGTCGTGACGAGCAATTCCGGCTACCCGCTCGATCTCAATCTCTACCAGGCAGTCAAAGGCATGTCCGCGGCGTCCCAGGTCGTCAAGCCCGGTGGCCACATCATCGTGGCGGCCGAGTGCTGGGACGGGATTCCCGATTTCGGTCATTTCGGGAAGCTTTTGAACGGATTTTCGGCTCCCGACGAAGCGCTCGAATCGATCCAGAGCGGTCGGACAGCCTGCCTGGACCAGTGGCAGGTGCAGGTATTGGCCATGATCCTTCAAAAGGCGCGTGTGCACGTTTATGCCGAAGGCCTGACCGATGCGCAAATCCGCGGGGCGTTGCTCACCCCGTGCCGGAGTATCGAGACGACCCTGGCGGAATTGGCTGCCGACAGCGATCGGCCGTTGCGGATCTGCGTCCTGCCCGAAGGGCCGTTGACGATTCCGTACCTGGCTGCACGCAATTGATCCACACAAAAAGCCCCAATGACATCGACGGCCGTCAAGGGGTCTTGTGGCCGTAGGTTTCCCAGTTGATCACGTCGCTGAGTTCGCGCTTTTCGACCGTGGGGATTTCGTCGGGATAGCCGACGGGCACCAGTGCGATAAGGCGCATCTCCTGGGGCACGCCGCAGAGATTGAGGATCTGTTCGGCGTAGGGCTTTTTATCGCCGGCTACCCAGCAGGCTCCCAAGCCGATTGCGTGGGCGGCGTTGAGAAGATTGGTGACGGCTGCACTTCCGTCTTCCAGGTAGTATTTGGTGGGTTTGCTCAGGACGACGATACAGACAGGGGCTTCATCGATGAATTTGCCGTGATCCGTGATTTCCGCAATTTCGGATCGGCGACCGGCGTCGGTGACGACGACAAACTCGCAGGGTTGCACATTTCGCGCCGTAGGGGCGAGTCGGCCGGCGTCCACAACCTGTTCGACGAGATCGGACGTGACGGGCTTCAACTGAAAACGACGCACACACCGACGCGTGATGAGTGCCTGCATTGCGTCCATGATTGCCTTCCTGTGCTGCTTGAACCGTGTTGGAACCTGTACCACTGCAGAACACTGGGATTGTAATCCAAACGGCCTGGAAAAGACACGCTTTGGCGAAAGTCACCCCTCGCAGGTAAGAATGTCCCGGAAAGCGGTCGCCATGGTTAATGCATGGATTTTCCCCGCGCAGACGCAGGATTCGGGCCTGCGGGCTGAGTCAGAGCGGTCAATGGGTCGCCGTCTGGGCAGGCAAAGAATGGACTTCCCGAGTTTCGCGCAACTTCTGTGCAGCTATCACAGCCGCTGCGGGCGCCCGGTAGCGCACATGGGAAGCTGGGGCGTCGATTACGAGCACGGAGTTCCAGCCGAACGCGCCGCGCTCGATGCCGAAAGCGGCATAGTCGAGAAACCATTCCCCGTCAGCCAGATACTTGAATTGATAGGTTCCTTCCGGCAATGCCAGCCGGTGCGTCCACTCCCCGTTTTCGCCGCGAGTCATCGGAGTCGCTGTGCGGTTCCATCCATTGAAGTCGCCAACGAGGTAAACGCGACATGCCTGGGGGCGGAAAAAGCGGAAAATGACCTCTGTACCACGCGTTTGGGTGACCATTTTTCAACCTCCTTGCCTCGTTACAAGATCAAGAAGATTATAGCGCGGATATTCAAAAGACCCGTGCGTTTTTATCAGACTGTGCAGTATTATGCCCTGCTTGGCGAGTTCGAGCAAATGGAATCGCCGTATTATAGGGTCATAACTGAAGATAAGTGGCCCAATTAGGTGACGATAGGTCGTCCCTTGAAGGTGCGGTTTGGATTTCCCTTATCACTGCCTGGTCTTTGTTGTAGCAACCTCGATTTTCAGTCTGGCGATATTCAGCCAGGTTGAAGCGATAAGGTCTGCAAAGCCGGCATCGTCAGCCGCACTGAAAGTAAGGGCGATATAGATCGGGGGGGGATCCATCGTGGGGCGCGTCGCGTCGAGATCGACCCATTGCCCGTCGATCCAGAATTGCGTCCAGAGATGCCCGGCCAGGATGTCGCGTCGGCCGGCGAATGCATCGACGTACAACAGTCCCGTCACCAGGCGAGTGGGGATATCCTTCGCCCGTCCCATCGCCGCCAGGAGCACCCCATGCTCCGTACAGTCTCCCTGACGGCTGCGGGCCACTTCCGAGGCTGTGGCGAAGCCGATGTCGAAGCTCTTTTCCTCGATGTAGCGGTCTACGAAATGCATCATCTGCTGGGCGAGGCGACGGGGATCCGTCTCCTGGCCGGCTGCCTGCTCCACCAATTCCACGATTCGCGGATCGTGGTAGTTGAGGACGGGGCTGGCCGCCAGATAGCGTGCGCGCTCCGATTCGCTGAGAGGGATCGCCGGAGGAGTTTCGGAAAGGGCCGAGGGCCGAGTCACCTGCACGAGGGCCTCGTTCTCATCGTGCCCGGTGATTTTCTGAACAGCGGTTTCGGGCAGATCTTTCAGCGGGCTCTCGTCGGCCTGGCCCTCAAAACGCACCCGGTACGTGACCTGGTCGAGACGGTCGGCATCGAGCGATCGGCCGAGCTGAATGACCATGTCCAGGAGAAGCTCGGCCGGATCGTTGGGTGCCATGGCGATGCTCTTGGGGACGGCGATCACCTCCACAGCCATGTCCATGACGCTCATTTCGAAGCGGACATTCTGGCCGTCCGGCGTGATCCAGGAGATCGTTTCCTGCGGGATGGATCTGTCGTGCCCGCTGGGGATATGCATGACCTGTCGCGTTCGGACGGCTTCGACGCGCCGGCCGTAAAGATCGACGGTTTCGGATTCCTGGATTTCGATGTCGGCTGTGCAGAGCCGGTTCAGGCTGATCGAAGGTTCGTAAAGGTCCAGGGTGTAGCGCGTGCCGGGTTCGAGCCCGCGTTTGAACTGTTCGCGGTAGACGGCCCAATCCATCATCGCGCCCCGTGGCAGGGCGTAGGTTCGTTCGGGAAGTTCCTGGCCGAGCTGCGAAGAGACGACCCTGACCTCGTCGTTGGAGATCGTGCCTTCCACGATGAGAGGCTGTTGAGCGAGGTGCGTCTCGCGTCGGAATGAGAGCGGCTTTCCGTCGAGCGTTTCGGTCGTCTTGTTGTAGGTCGCGACGGTGATTTCGATCCCCGTGCGCTGCACGGTCATCTGCATCTTGGTCTGGGTGACGATGCGGTCGCCGTCCGGGCTCGAGACGCGGTCCATACGGATGCGCATCTGGCCGCACTTTCGGCCGCCCATGAGTACCGTATACCACTCATCGACAAACATCCCGGCAGGGGGATCGGCCGGATCGAAAGATGCCGGCGCCGTTTCGGTGACGGTCGGCTGGGTATCGGCAGGCTGCGTGACGGGCTGTTGGGTGATGGGCGGCTGGGTTGCAACCGACGTGTCAGCCGACGCCGTCCGGCAGAAAAATGGCCCCGCCGACAGCGCGATCCCCAGAGACAGAACGAGCCCCCAGCGGTTCAGGACGTTGCGTTGAGCTTGGACGAATCGTGTCACGTGAAACTTCCAGCAAAAGGCGGAAACGGGTCAAACCATGCGTCTTTTTTGATTATCCTTTTCCGCGTCGCCGCTGGCAAGTAAACGCACGCTTTGCAGTTTGTACACGACTGTAACGGTCCCGATGTCATTTCAAGGCGAGTTCGGCTCGTATACCGCGCGGATGGTCTGCTCACCTTGCAGATCGCCCGGCAAAATGACCCATTCTTTATCGACATCGAATCGATCATACGGCTGACCGTTGAGCTGCACGCTCTGAATGGGTTTGTCGGCCGGGTGACGGAAGCGCACGTAGATCGTCTCGGGCGGGTTCCGGGTCGGCGGTGTCACCACGGCGGTGATCTGGCCGGCGTCGACATTCGAGTCCATCGTCATGGACATCGGCCCGAAATGCGTGACCGCCCGCTCGATGCCGATCCGCTCACCCTGGTTAAGCCAGTAGCGCGGGATCGCCCGGCCGAGGTGGAGTTCGTTGCCTCGTTCGTAGATGAACATGAGCCGCAGCCAGTAGGTCCACTGGGCCTCGTCGGAGCTCTTGAAGAAATCGCCCATGGGATAGCCCAGTTCGGGCAGTGCATGCTCCACGCACATGCGGATTCCGGGATAGAAGACCGACGCGAACCCGTTGAAACATGCACGAAGGTAATGTTCGATTTCGTCGCGATGCAGGTAGGGGATCGGGCCGCTCATCAGGTTCGACTGCATCGAGAACCCGCCGCGCGAGAACCAGAAATTCTCGAATACGGGAATCTGGTACCCGTAGCGATCCGAGACGTAGAGGTTGTCCTCGTAGTCCTGGAGGATCCATTTGCCCTCGACCTGGTCATGTCCGATCAGTCCGTAGACCGGCAGATGCATCGGCCCTTCGAGCGTTTCGCGAATCCACCCGTGGGATCGCCCGCGTTCGTACAGACGGGAAGGGTACTTGGGCACGTAGGTTCCATCGCGCAGCCGGACGACGGGCGTGATGATGCGCGATTCGGTGAAGCCGCGCATCACGTCGTCGTGGTAGGCCTTGGCTTCGCGGAGCAGGCGGTCCGCTTCGGGGTGACCGAAATCGGCCAGAGCGCCGGCCAGCGCATCGAAGCCCCGGACCGTCGCCGCGTTGGTCGCCAGCCAGAACCAGTAGTCTCGGACGTCTTCGAGCGAGCCGGCCGGCAGGAATCCGTACTCGATCGGGCGCGAGCCGTCCGCGTGCGTCGTCATGGTGGCCTGGCGCTCGCGAATGACCCAGTCGCAGGCTTTGACGAGCTTCGGCGCCGCCTCGGCCATCCACGCTCGGTCGCGCGTGTTCTTCCAGTGCTCGGCCATGTTCCACATCACGTAGCCATGGCTCTTGTTGTAGTAGCCCGTTTCGTGTCCGCCGGCCCCGTAGAAAAGGCCTTCCTTGCCCTGGTAGTCGCCGAGGAACAGGACCGTCCCCTGGTAGTGGAGGAAAGCGTCGAGCGCGCGACGGGCCTCGTCCGTGTAGCCGCGGCGGTCCAGGTCGCTGATCATCATGCACGACTCGTTCGGGTA
>PWPN01000012.1 GCA_003557125.1 Phycisphaerae bacterium
CAGGCCGCCCTCGGAGGCGTACTGCTTGGCCAGCGCGACGTTGTAGAATTCCTCGACGATCTGGTAACATTTTTCGGTCGGAATCACGCCGAGCGACGCAATTTCACGCATGAGATCCTCGACCGTCTCGCGCTCCATCTGTCGCATGAGGGTGCCGGCCGTCTCGGGCCCGATGGATACGAGGAAGGCAGCCACCTTGCGAAGGCCGCTGTATTCGCGTTCGGGCGATTCGGTCGATGAGCTCGCATTCTTTTTGGACATGGTGCTCAACCCTGATCGAGTTCGATCCATCGCTTGAGGATCGAGATAGCCGATACCGTATCTTCCTTGACCATCTGCTGGACCTCTTCGACGACCCTCTGGGACTGGAGCGTCAGCTCATCGACCTCCTTGCCGACGAGCAAAGGATCCGTGGCTGCCGCGTCGTTGACCTCTCCGTCGTCGAGCGTCATATCGAAATCGCCGCCTTTTTTACGGCCTCGTCGCAAACGAAGGAGTCGCGGCTCGGGCGGCGGTTCCCCCGGCAGGACGGGCCCGTCGCCGACGCGTCGGATCAGCATGAGCATCATGAGCAGGCTCATGACCGCCAGGCCGCCGAGACCCGCTTTCGGCCCGTACACGCGCACGAGGGCTAACATGTCGCCGCCCATTTCCGCCTGCATCGCGGGGCCGAACTGCCGGGCCACGCCGTCGTGGAACCAGTCGACCTGCACCTGCTTTTCCTCGTCGCCTTCACCGGTCATCGCCAGGGCACGCATCGCGAGCTCCTTGATTTTGACCAGTTCGGGACGGCTGAAAGTTTCGAGATCCACGTCGGTCGGTTCCTGCTGATGCGTCGCCTCGAAAATGGCAGCGAGGTAGCTGCGCGGAACGTTGATCGACGCGAAGAGTCGTTCGACTTCGTACCGAGGCCGATCGATCCGGGTGACCGTCCGGTCGACCCGTCCGTCGAAGGCGGTCTCCGCTCGGCGACGCTGCATCTGGTGCCCCCCTCCGGCACCGGACAAGGCGACGGAGGTGTTCGGATTCACGCCGGGTTCGGCGCCGGCCTGGCCGTGCGAGGACGTTTCGGTCTCGGTCTTTTCGCTGAGCATGACCGGCCGCCCGTGCGTTTCTTCCACGATCTGACGGGCATCCGGGTTGAGATCGGCATGAACGGCGACGAGCACGTTGGGGATGTGGCCGAGCAGTTCGCGTAGTTTGTTGGAGAAATAAAGTTCGCGTTCCTTGCGCGCTGCCAGATCCCCGTAGGCCTCGGTCTCCTGTTCCGTGGGGACGGTGTACGAGCGCCCGGTAGCCATGTCGGCTACCTTGACGTTCGTCGGCGACAGGCCGCCGACCGCCCCGCTGACCATCGTGGCGATCGTCGTGAGCTTGGCCGGCGTGAGTTTCGCGCCGCCCTCGGGCATCACGAACACGCTGGCCGTCGGCACGACGGAAGGCTGACCGATCGTTCGCCGGTGGCTCCGGTCCAGGAAAACGCGCGCGTCCGAGACGCCGCTGATCTCGCGGATGACTTTGCCGAGTTCCGTCGAAAGGGCCAGCGCCCAGCGGCGGTCCTGCTCGGTCATGTTGAGCCAGGGGCTCGAATTCTGTTCGATGAGCCGTGAGAAGCCGATCTGCATGTTATCCGGCAGGACGCGCGCCTCGGCCAACTGGGCGCGGACACGGTATTGCCGATCGGACGGCACGCGTATCCGGTCGCCTGCGATGCGATAGGGAACGCCCCGCGTGTCGAGTTCGCGCTCGATGGCGCCCATCTGCTCGGCCGTGATCGGCTGATCGAGCAAGGGCACCATGACAGGCTCGCCGGCCCAATGCGTCATCCACAGCAGGGCGACGACGATCAGACCCACGCACGAGCCCAATGCCAGTTTCTGGGAAACTGTCAGGCCCTTGAGATGATCCTGCGTCTGTATGACGAGCTTTTTGAGGAAGTCCATTTCCTGCAACTACTCCTGTGCGACGCGCCGAGGGCCTCCATGCCCTGTCTCGTCCGGGCGCGCCGGAGTCGGAACCGCACCGATCCGAAGCCGGATCGGTGTCGGCCCGCGTTAAATACGCATCTGCTGAAGCTCCTGATAGGCGTCGATGAGCTTATTGCGCATCTCCATGAGCATGCTGAAAGCCACATCCGCCTTGCGGACCGCGCTGAAGACCTCCGCGACATTGTCGCTTTGGCCGGTGAGGACCGCCTGGACGCCGTCGGCCGCCTCCTGCTGCAGCCGATTCACCTCGTTGAGGCTGTTGAGCAGCATGTCCTGAAAGGCACGACCGTCCGATGCGCGTCCGGCTGCGTCGGCCCCCGGTTGAGCGCACGGCCCGACCTTGCCCGGCTGCATCGCGTCGTGGATCCTGAGAAAATCCGTCATCGCCAAGTCACCTCCACGGAAACTGGGCTCTTAATATCGGCGCTTCCACCGCTAGGCGATGAGCCTCAGCGTCGAAGCAAGCATATCCTTGGTGGCCTCCATGGCCGTGATGTTCGCCTCGTAGGCACGCGAGGCCATCATCGCGTTGACCATCTCCATGGGATAGTCGACGTTGGGGTACTCGACGTACCCGCGCTCCGGCCCCGCCTGAATCGCATGCGGATGATGCGGCTCATACACGAGCGGGCCGCGCGACGGGTCCTCGGCGACTCGCGTCACGTGAACGCCCGGCCGACCTTGCCCGTCACCGGCTGCGAACAGCGCCACCCGCCGTTTGTACGGGCCCGGCTGCCCGTCGGCTCGCTGGGTCGCCTGGGCGTTGGCGATGTTACCATGAATCACATCCATCCGGATACGTTGGGCGACGAGACCGGAGGTGCTGATGTCGAGCACACCGAACATACGCTATCCTCGCAAAAAGGGCGCTTGCGCCTTTCATCATGTGACCCGCCCGCGGATCGCCTTGAGCAGCTTATCGTACTCATTGCGGAGCAACTCGCTGGCGACCTTGTGCATCATCGAGTTCTCGGCCAGATGGGCCATCTGCCGCTCCACGCGGGCATTCGTATCGTCGTGAAACAGGATATTCTCCGGCGGTGTCAGAACTGGCGTCACGACGAGTCGGCCGGAAGCGTCCTGGTGAAACTCCGAGGTCTCCTCGACCCGAAAGGGTTCACGGATGTTTTGCCGCCGTGCGTCCACCGCCCGCCCGAGGGCGTCCTGAAACGTCTTCGTATCCAACTGTCGGGCACGATAATGCGGGTTGTCGATGTTGGCGATGTTCTCGGCCAACATCTTCTGCCGCTGCTGCGTGTAGGCCACCATCTTCTCGGCCGCAAGCATCGAAGGCGTTTGCAGAACTCGTGCCAGCACGCGTTGTTACCTTTCTCGACGGAATCGCCTGATTTACTACAGAGCTGACCTGCAAAAACAGTACCAGTCCGCACATGCGCCACTGACAGCCCGGAAACCGACGCGTACGACCAAAGCATCGCGCACAATATGCGCGGCCGCGCAATATCTGCGCGTCGCCTGCACCGCATCGCGTTCTTTCCCGACCCTTTCGCGTCAGCCGGTCATCTTATAAGCGGCCTTGCGTGCCGCCTCCTCATCGCGCCACTGCTTGAGCTTGAGCCCGAGCGTCCGCACGCCGATGCCCAATGCCGATGCTGTCTTGGCCCGATGCCCGTCGTACTGTTTGAGCGTCTTTTCGATCAGGACGCGTTCCATATCCTCGAGAATGTGGCCGGTCCGCATCGGCTGCTCGAACGACTCGACCCGTCCCGGATGGCCGTTCAGCCACGGCCCGACGGTGTCCGCGGTCAACGTGCCATCGGTGATCAGCACCGAGGCCCGCTCGCAGAGGTTTTCGAGTTCGCGCACATTGCCGGGCCACTGGTAATCGCTCAAAAGTCTCATGGCGCTAGCTTCGACCCTGATCGGCGGCCGACCCGCCCGCGAGGCTGCCCGTTCGAGGAAAGTCTCGACCAGGAGCGGGATATCGCCGCGCCGTTCGCGCAGGGGCGGCAGCGTAAGAGGCAGCACGCTGAGCCGGAAATAGAGGTCTTCCCGGAATCGTTTCCGCGCGACCCAGTCGGTCAGGTCGCGGTTCGTCGTCGCGATGACACGGACGTCGACGGTCCGCGTGACGCTCGATCCGACGCGCTCGAACTGCTGCTCCTGGAGAACGCGCAGCAGCTTGGCCTGGAGCGACGCGGGGATCTCGCTCACCTCGTCGAGCAGAAGCGTCCCGCCGTCGGCCAACTCGAAACGCCCCTTGCGGACGCGGTCGGCGCCGGTAAACGCGCCGCGCTCGTGCCCGAACAACTCGCTTTCCAGCAGGTTGCCCGACAGGGCTGCACAGTTCAGGCACAGCATCGGCCGCGAGGCGCGGGGCGAGGCTGCGTGAATCGCCCGGGCCGCCAGCTCCTTGCCCGTCCCGGATTCGCCCTGGATGAGGACCGTATGAGCCGACGGCGCGATGCGCTCGATCGTCTCCTCGAGCCGGCGCATGGCTGGGGACTCCCCGATCATCGGTCGCACGTCGAGGTCGGCCAGAGATCGTCGCAGCGCCTCGTTCTCCGTCTGCAAGGCGGCGTGCTGCAACGCGCGCTCGACGACGAGGCAGAGTTTGTCGGCGTCGAAAGGTTTCTGGATGTAGTCGAAGGCGCCGAGCTTCATCGCCTCGACAGCCGTCTCGATCGTTCCGAAGGCTGTCATGAGCACGACGGAGGCGTTGCACCCGGCCGCACGCAGCTCGCGCAGCAGTCGCACGCCGTCCATGCCCGGCATCTTGAGATCCGTCACGATGCAGTCGAAACCTCCGCCGACGATCGCGTGCAGCGCCTCGGCCGGATCGCCGAAGGCCGTCACCGTATGGTCCTCGCGCGTCAATGTTTCCGACACCGACTCGCGAAGCATCTCATTGTCGTCCACGACGCAAATTCGACCCATCACACACTCTCCTTGCGTTCGGAAACGCTGCCGTCAAAGGCGCCCGCATCACGGGTGTCCGCTATCGGCACGCAATGATCCTTTCCGGGAAGTCGGCACGGCAGGGCCAGTACGAACTCGGTCCCGTCCGCGGACGTCGCAGCCACACGGACGAAGCCGCCCAGCGTTTCGACAATCTGATGCACCACGGCCAATCCCAGGCCCGTCCCGGTATCCTTCGTCGTGAAAAACGGGTTGAAGATCTTATCGAGATCGGAGGGCGCGATACCGAGCCCGTTGTCGCGAATCGACAGGACCACGCCCGCGGGATCCGCATCCGGAAAGCGGGCCGGCTCGGCCAGGCCGATCGTCACGCTCCCCGCAGCGGACGAGCGGGAGGCGGCATCGATCGCGTTGAGCAGCAGATTGAGCATCGCCCGCTGAAGCATTCCCTTGTCGGTCATCACCTCGCAGGCATGGAGCGCGTCGTCCAGTTCGACCGTGACGCCGCCGGACGCGATGCGCGGGCTGGCCAGTTCCACGACCTCGGCCATGAGGTGGTCGAGCCGGACGCCCGCGGGCACCGCCTCGGGAGGTCGACCGTAATCGAGAATGTCGGTCACGATCGATTCGAGTGTCGCAGCCCCTTGAATGATCTTGTCCACGACGCGCACCGCGTCCGGTCGATCACCGACATCGCGACGCAGCAGCGACGCGAAAAGACGGATCCCGCCGAGCGGGTTGCGGATCTCGTGAGCGACGCCGGCAGCCAGCTCGCCCAGTGCCGCCAAGCGCTCGCGACGCTGAAGTTCGCGGTTCTTGCCTGCCAATTCCTCGCGAAGCCGGGCGACCTGGCCGGTCAGCAGTTCGTGCGACTGCTTGAGTTGCTCGGTCACGTCGTTGTAGGCGCGAATGATCGCGCCAAGCTCGCGCTCGCGAGGCGTCAGGTCGGCAGGGACGTGCCCCATGGGCATTGTCCCCGGATCGGCATGTTGCGATGCGATCGTCATTGCTCGGTCCACTCCCGGCTCATCGGCATGCCCGAAGACTGCGCGTTGTAGGCTGCATCCGCACGCTTGCCCGTGCCACATGTGGTCACTGCGGAGGCGGTCGTCTGCTTGCGGGCCGCCAGCAGCTGCGCGTCGTCCCGATCCTTCTGGAGGATCCCTCCGAGCAGCCTTTGAATGTCGGCCAGCAAAGCCTCCACGCCCTGCACCCGGTCGGCCGGCAGCGCCGCGCGGAGCCCCGGCCACTCGGACTGGAAAGGCCGAATGCGCGTTGCGAGCCGTTCGAGCTCGGTGAGCACCGTCTGGCGCTCGGCCAATACGATCAGTAACTGCTCGGTGCGCTGGCCGGTGATGAGTTCCCGCTGTGAATCCGACAGCGCCGCCAGCCGTTCGTAAAGCCCACGCTGCTCCGTAAGCAGATCGACCATCGCCTCGACGCGTGCATCGATCGAATCCGCGATCCTGGCCTGTGCATTCATAGTGGCATCCTCAATCGGTCCTCGAGGCCTCAACCTCACCGCTCCGCCGCACGCGGCCCGGCGACTCGTCATTCCCCCGTCTCGTCCGTCTCGAACAGGGGCGTCCTGTGAAGCCACGCGAGATACTCCTCCCAGAAAGGCCGACGCTGGGCTTCCGGAAGCATCTCGAAATGCTCGTCGGGAATGCCGCCAAGCGCCCAGGATGCCCGCTGAAGCGTTTTTCGGGCTTCGTCCACGTTGCCCATGCGGACATGGCAATTGATCATCTGGATGTAGGCTGTCATGGCCATGGGGTCCCGCTGGTACGTCCATACTGCCTCGGTATACCGTGCCAGCGCACGGACATAAGGCCCGTCGTCGGACGGGTCGGCTACGAACGACTTCTCATAGATCGCATCGGCCCGGTAGAAATGGGCGAGCTTGACGGACAGCTCGTCGAGCGCGCTGCCCGGCCCGCTCGGCGTGCCCGCGTGCCGCTCGATGACCTGCCCGAAGAGTTCCTCGGCCCGTTGAAGGCGGCGCAGGTATTCGGCGGCAAGCTCGTCCTTGAAGGCCACCTGCCGCGGGTCGTTCAAGTCCTCGAGGATCCGCGCTGCGCTGCGTCGATACGCGTCGGCCAGCAGAAAGACGACGCGGTCGGTCCGGGGATCCTCCGGGTAGCGCACGATGGCCTCTTCGTAACGTGCGATCGCCCGCTCGTACGCGCGCGAGTCCGGCTCGCGCACCCCCTGCTGGACGTAGAGATCGCCGAGCTTGAACAGTGCGTCCTTGTACTCGCGCGCCTCCGGCCAGACGGGCGCGACGCGTTCGTCCGGATGACGGTCGACCACGCGCAGCAGCGTCTGCTCAGCGAGATCGAATCGCTCGGTATCGATGAAGCACTCCGCGAGGGGGACGAGGCATTGCGTCGCCCAGTACGTGCGCGGGTAATCGATGAGATTCCGCTGGTAGGCCTCGATGGCTGCACCGTGCTCACCGAGCGCCTGGTACGTCTGCCCGAGCCGGAGCAACGCCTCGGGGACGCGGTCGCTTTCGGGCCGTTCGCGGATGAAACGCACGAGCACATCGGCCCGCCGCCGCCGCTGACCGGCCAGGTCGAACGCTTCGACCGCACGCCAGATCGCCGGCTCGGCGATGTCGGCATCCTGGCGCATCCAGTCGGCCAATGCGAGATACTGCTCGGCCGACTCGACGAACGCATCCCGCGCCGCCTCGTGATGATGCGGCCGATCGGACGACGGCCCCTCGTCAACCCGTGCCATCGCCTCCTGCCCCATTCGAAAGGCCAAGTCCGCCCGCCGTTCCGCATAGATGGCCTGTACCCGCGCGTCGCCCGGCGG
>PWPN01000207.1 GCA_003557125.1 Phycisphaerae bacterium
GCCACAGGCGATACACTGCGTCCGGAAAGACATGGTCGATCGTGGCTTCGAAGAGCACCCCGTCGCGGATATAGCCGTCTTGATCCACCTGGCCCCGTTCGACAAGCTCGTTCACGATGCATCCGAGCTTGAGCGGATCGCCCACCTCGGCCCGGTAGCGAAAACCGGCGGCGTTGCGGTCGATGCGGGCCCGTCCCGTACGGCTCAAGACGACCACTTCGTGCCCGGCAGCCCCATCCGTAGGCCTGTGCTTGTAGCTGGCCAATTCCACGCCTTCCAACGCGATGACGTCGCCGGCCACGCGCTCCGGCTGGAGCGTATAAATGACCGCACAGTTGACGACGCCGAACTCCGGCACAGCCACCTCGTCAGGGTGCCGGAGCGGGCCGGTCACCGACCGGTAGCCCAATTGCTCGAGCAGATCGCTCAGGGGAATCCTCCGGCTCGGGGCAAGAGTGTGGCCGTGATCGCTTAAGAGCGAAATACGCACCCTGCCTCGTGTGCGATGGACCATCTCCTGGCAGAACCGATCCAGTGCCACGAGCCCCATCGCGTGCCCGTCGCGACCTTGACGCGCCCCCAAAGCGGATGGGCCCACCACGTAAGCGACCGTCAGTGTCTCCCCCTGCCGATCGCGCTCCGCAAAGACCTCTTGAACACGGCGAAGGTCGCGCAGGTACCACGCGCGATGCCAGAGGTAGGCATAAAGATGGCGCTTGGTTCCGAGGTAATAGTGCGTTCCCTCCGTCCAGGGCATGTTCTCTTCGTGGAGGTAGACGCCGAGCCCGCCGCGCAATTGTTGTCCATCGTGATAGGACGCTTCGACGCCGGGCACGGGGGCCAGGCCGAAGAATTCCGTCAGGCTCACGTCGGTCATCACGGGAAATGGGCAAACGACGCGCGATGTCGGCGGGAAATAGCGCAGACGCCCCTGCACCTGCATTTCCTCGACCATGAGAGGAGGGATGCTGTCCAGGATGATGACGAGGTGGTGGTGTTCCTCGGGCGGGACATCGGCCAATACGATCTTTTCGTCGATCCGCCCATCGCCGTTACGGTCGTAGCCGATGGCGACGATCCGCCCGTCCTCCGATGCGATTTCGCAGAAGTCCGCCCGACCGCTGCCGTCCATGTCGTACCACTGCTCGCTCGTGCCGTCGGCGCGGACGCGTGTCTCGACCGATGCGATGGGGAACAGTTCGGCCCCCGGTCCCGCGCAACCGCCGACCAGCCATGCAACACCCACGAGCATCGTCCACACGACCCAGCCTGCGGGCCCGGGCTTTCGTCTTTTCATCGTGCCACATCCTTCTTCTCTGGTAGATCGTCCGGTCACAGCGTTGCTCATGGGTAACGGAAAGCGCCGTCTCCTTCAAGCAGTCCTGGCCACCACCGCGGAAATCCACGGCTCGCATTCCCCTCCGTTGTCGTACGCCCTCTGCTTTGAGACAATAGTCGTCCTCAAGGGGAATGGTAGCACGCACGGAGGATCGGCAGGTGCTCGCTCTTGGCAGACTCACGCTTTCGACACGGATACTGCTGGCGCCGATGGCGCGTATCGGTGATGCCTCCTTCCGGCTGACCGTCCGGCACTGCGGCGGCGTGGGCCTGGCCAGCACGGAACTGCTCAGCGCGCGGGGGCTGCTGGAAGAATCGAGCGCGTCGCTTGCCCTGGCAGCGATCGAGGCCGAGGATCGCCCGCTCTGCGTTCAATTGTTCGGCACGGAGCCCTATGAAATGGCCGAGGCTGCCCGACGGATGGCCGACCGCGGCGCCGCTGCCATCGATATCAACATGGGATGTTGCGTGCCCAAGATCGTGGGACGCGGTGCGGGCGCGGCGCTGTTGCGACGACCTGCACAGGCTGTCCGGCTGCTGGCTGCGGTCGTCCAGGCCGTACCGCTGCCGGTGACCGCCAAGCTGCGACTCGGGTGGGATCGCACCTGTCTGACAGCCTCGGACCTGGCTGCCGACCTCGTCTCGGCCGGGGCGGCCGGCATCATCGTCCATGGACGGACGGCGGAGCAGAAATTTACGGGCGAGGTGCTTCTGGAACCGATCGCCCGCGTCGTCGAACGTGTCGGGACCGTCCCTGTCATCGGCAACGGCGACGTGCGAAGTCCGCAGGACGCTGCCCGCATGATCGCGCAGACGGGCGTCGCCGGCGTGATGATCGGTCGGGCGGCAAAGCGGTATCCGTGGCTGCTGCGGGACGCACACGCATACCTGAGCACCGGGTGTATCCCGCCTCCGCCGACGCGCCGCCAATGGCTCGCGCTGATCCGTACGCATTTCGAGCATCTGCACCGGTTGCGCGGAGAACGGCTCGCCTGCGCGATTTTCCGCCAGCGGATGAGTTACTACTTCGCAGCTTTGGGCTTGCCGCGCGCGGACCGTGAGCGCTTCCGGAACTTTGCGGACGCCCAGACGTTCGATCGCTTCATGCGCAGCATCGAGGAAGCGACCGCCGACGTTACCGTACCCCGGAACACCCCTGTGACGACATACCAGCCGTCGAGCACGGCAAGGACGGTGTGAGCCGTGCTCCGATCCGTGATCGCTTTCCCGGAAAGTCGCAGAATCCTGTGGATCCATTTGCTCATTCCCGCTCCGCCGAGGGCGACTTGAATCGGCCATACCCGGGCCGAAGATGGGCATGCCAACCCTGGAATCGGTGACCCCCGCACAAAATATTTTTTCACTTCTGCGCGCAGTTCGGTCGTTCGCTCACGCGCAACACTTTGATTGCTTTAATTAAGTAACAGTAAAAATACTGTCGTAGGCCGTTTTCCCCCCATCTTTTCAACCCCTTGTCGGGTAAGGGCTTTACCGCGTCTGTCGCCGCATATGGAAGTCAAGACGAAAGCCCGTGCCAGACGCGCAATGTCCGATATTCCGCTGAGTTATCAGGCTAGAAATGCATCCTTTACGTCCGAAAAACAGTGGCGGTTTCCCGTCGCTCCGGTCTGAAAAAGTCAAGATGGTCCGAAAGCATCGTCGATAACAGTAGTGGTGGGCGTGAAGTCGAGCTAGGATTGCTCGGTGAAAGGCGGCACCCCCGCCCTCTCCGAATATTATCCTAGGTTCTTATCCCACCTGATGTTCCAGGAGGATGGCCCAGGAAAGACGGACAGGCGGTAAGCGGAAGCCCGGGGCGGAAGCGTCCCGTGCAGAGTGTAAGTCGAATCGTTCAAAGCGGATCATGGGCCGGAGACTGAGGTTGCCAGTGCATGAAAGCTGGTCGTCTCGAACCGGGCAGGATGGTTAGCAATGACCGAGATGAGTCCAATCAATGGTGCGATCCATGTGACGTCGGCCGAATCGCTCGAAGCGAAGCGTTCGGTCGGCGAATCCCGACAGCCGAGCGTCGAACAAGGCGTGGATCGTGTCGAGATTTCACAGGCAGGCCGAGCCTTGAGCGAGGCACGACCCACAGCCGAAAGCGGGGCCGAGAAGATCGCGCGCATCCGTCAGCAGATTGCGCAGGGCAACTACGAAACCGAAGACAAGATCGCCGTGACCATCGACCGACTGCTCGAGGCGCTGCGCACCACAGCGGCCCAGTAATCACAGCGGCCCAGTAACAGAACCGTCCCCTCGATCGGCCCACTTTTAGCCTACGTTTGGCCTACCTTGCAAGCACTGAGCTCAAGATGCATATCGTACGGATGAGCGACGACGGCGGCGCGGGCGCGGAGCGTCCGACGAGGTCTCGCGCACTGCTGCCAGATAGTGCTCGAGGATGAACTGTTCGCGCGCGGTGAGGCAGTGGGCGATACGGATGGCTGTCCAGGCCAATCGCACCAGGCAAGTCACACCGATAGCAAACGCCAGAGCCGCCCATATCAGCCCGCCCCCGGAATCACCAGCCGTCAGGGCACGCACCAGCAGGTAAAACGCGCCGAGCAGCATGGCCACGGTCCCGAGGCAATGCGCTACGGTTATTGCAGGCATGGGGAGCAGTCTGCCGGCGGACGGGCGAAAAACGCAACGTGAACAATAGAATCTGCCGTCACGGCCGCGAGTCACTTTATCGAATTCACGACAGATCGTGCACTGCCCCACGCTCCCGCCGTCAGCGATGACGCGCGCGGTACGCAGCAGGGTGTGATAGGCATGGCTGATGAGGGCGAAGCGCTTCGCCTGTTCGGGGTTTCCGCCGTGCTTGTCGGGATGGCAGCGTTGCGCGAGCTGACGGTAGCCGTGCTTGATCTGGTCGATCGACGCGGACTCGCCGAGTTCAAGGATACGCATGCATTCGGAGGGCGACATGCAGTGCTCCCGAGACTCGCTTTCCCGACTCGTTTGGCTTCACCCCGTTGGCATCGCCTACAGAATATTTAGACAAGCCGCGCGAGGCCGACCAGCCGGACACAGTAAAAGTCACGGAGAATCGGTCCATGTAAGCCAGTATGTAATCGGATGTTACGAACGCTTTACAAGCAGCGTGGCAGCCAGGGGGAAACCCTTAGCTGAAGTCAGCTGTCAGCGGAAGCACGACATCAGTTTTCTTCAACGGTGTGTGCGTAAAAGAGCTTTCCGATCTCCTCGGCCAGCTCGACCGCCATCGTCTGATGGGCGTGCGACAGGTCTCTGCTTCGGCGAAGATCGTGCGGAGAGAGTGTCACTTCGACGTATTTGCCTTCCCGCTGCTCAGGCCAGAGGCGCACCTCGTCGCGTGACTCGGCTCGCGCGTTGAGCACCTTGACGGTGGCGCCGAAGGGAACCTCGCTCATGACTCGTTCGAGATCGTCGGGCAGGCCGAAACGGGTGATCTGGATCCAGAGGACGGTGTCGGCGCCGGCCAATTGACCGACCTCGCGCGCGCCGCGGTCGTGGAGGTCCGTATAGGTGAGGCGGAGTTGCGCGAGCTCTTCACTGGTCGTAATGCGGTCGACAAGGCGGCGCTGCCGCAGCTCGGCTGCCAGCGACTCGACCAGCGCCTCGCGGGCTGTGCTCGGATGGACGAGATTCTGCTCGTCGTCGACCAGGATGAGTGTCGGCGCCTTGGGCAGTTTGTATTCGGCAGGCACCCGTTTGTACTGGCCGACGCCGAGGAAGTACATCATGGCACCCGCCTGCTGGCAGCCCGTCGCGCCTGCGATCAGCAGCACGCACGCCAGCGACTTCATGCGCATGACAGGGCGCCCCCAGCCCATCCAAGTGCGCTCCATCCATATCCCGTCAACCCATGTCCCGAGTCGGTACGATTTCCGAGCGGAATCCATCGCGTGACCTTTCTTCTTTCCCCTGAGTCGGCCGTTCCGCATCCCCCCCGCACGGAAGCGGCCCGTTCATTTCTTCAATCGAGAGGCCGATTCCACGAATGAAACTTTCGCCCGACCTCCACGGCAAAGACCTCGAAGGTTCCCTGCATGATCTGTGACGCATGGGCATTCGCAAAGTCGACGGGCTGCTCAGCCGGGAAAGCGACCTCGACTCCCCTGAGGGGGAAGCGTTCGGGCGCCTCGGCGGCGGAATTCAATTCATAGACGGTGACGGCCGAGGCCATGCGCCCGCGATAAAAGTGGGCCATCCCGCGCTCGCGCAGCGAGAAGCGGTGCACGGAAAGGTGGACCACGCTGTCAGCCTCGAAGCGGGCACCGAGCGTAGCTGGCTCGAGCGGCTGGTAGCCGTGCTGTTCGAGGAAGTCTTCCACCTGGCGGGGATCGACAATCGTGACGTCCCTGACGTTGTCTCGCAGGTAGGTGCCCACATAGCCGGCCACATCGAGCCGGATGTAGGGATAGTCCCACTTGATCTCGGGCGGAACCCAGACGTAGACGAGGACGTTCTTGCCTCGCAGCCGATCGTACTCGGCCGGCACGCGTTCCGAAGCCGGCGCGGTGTATACCGCAACGGTGCGGGCCAGATCGCATCCGCAGAAAATCGCCAGAACGGATGCGAACAAAACGATTGCCCGCCAAGATGGCCCGACTCGCCTTACTTTCGCGCAAGCCATATCCATGAAGCATCTCCCGGAACCACATTCCACCTGCCTGCCTGTCGGCACACGTCGGCTCACCGGGCAGGGCCACGGAAGCGGTGTTCGCCAACCCGGCAACCGCTCCCTCACGGTCGCGGCTCGGTTCGGACGGCCGCCACGGGGGGCGGCCGCTACATCGCCCCCCTCACCGGTCGCGGCTCGGATTGCCGATCCGCTTGCCTGTTTCTCACACGCCTTCGAAGGCTCCTCGGCCGTCGGGCTCAGCCCGGGCCGGGGTATTGTACCGGTAGTGTACCGTCGAGCAGGCCGAGGGCAATCGTAGCCCCCCAGCCGAGGATAAAGGCCAACACCGTCCACCACACGAGATGGACGGGATTCACGCGGTACCAGTTGATCGCGGGGTATCGGCCGAGGACGACGGTCAGGAGGCTGACCAGGGCCGCTCCGACGGTCGCCAAGGCCAGGATCGCTCCCATGGGCTGGGCACGGACAGCCGCGAGCAGGCGCCCCCGGACGACCAGCGCGTAGGCGGTCGTCATCCCGCAGGTCGGGCAGGGTAGCCCCGTCATCGTCACCATGCCGCAGGGAGGCAGGCCGAGTTGGCGATGCGTGCCGAGCCGCTCGGCCGGCGTGAGGGACCAGGCAACCAGCAGCACGCCGAGCACGATCGCACCCACCGCAGCCGCATAACACCTGCCCCAGAGCGGGTGTGCGAGGGGCTCCAGCGTCACGAGCGGGCCGAGTCGATGCACGGCGGGGCCGGGGTCAACCGGTCGGCTGGTTGGCGGCCGGGACGCACCGACGGGCAGCGGATCCGAACCGTGCGAGTCCATAGCTACGAAGATACCACGCGCCCGCGAGAGATGCTATCGGGCGGAAAGAGTCTCAGGACACGGGTGTATCGAGTGGCTAGCTTCCCAGAACCCGTCGCCTTCGAAACAGCCCGATCCCGCCCAACGTAAGTAGCGCCAACGACGTCGGCTCGGGGATCTGGACGACGCGGAAACCCTGACCGGGGAATTCGGATGTGGGGAGGGCACCATCACCGCGAAACCAAGCGGCAAGGGCATTGTCGGCAAACGACCCGCCCCGTGTGCCGCGTGCCCAATTATATTGCACTTCTTCGTTCCACTCCCATACATTGCCCCCCTGGTCGTAAGTGCCGTAAGGGCTGGGATAAGGATACGACCCAACGTCGGTCGTGTGCCCGACGGACCCGCTGTAATTGGCCATGGTGTTGTCGATCGTGTCGCTGCTCGTCGGGAACAGCCAGTATTCGTCCGTTCCGTCGGTTTTGTGGTGGGCGGCCTTGTACCATTCGTCCTCACTGGCGAGCGCCCACTTCCAGTCGGCGTTGCGTGTGACAGCCACAAGATCCGCACCCGTCATCGCGCCGTTGAGCGTGTAGGCGCCGGTCTCGGTCGTGCCTGACACTTGCGCGCCTGCTGGTTGGCCGTTGTGCAGCCAGTTGGTGAACCGTGCCGCGTCGCCCCAGCTTACGAAGTTCACAGGCCGATTGGCCCACTCGTCCTCCACGCTGTACAAGTAACTGCCCGGAGAGCCGTTGCGTTCGATCTTGCAGCCGAAGATGCTCATCGACATGTTCGTGTGATACAGGCTGTAGGTGTCGGTTTTGGCTACGGCATTGAGGAACGCAGTGTACTGGCCCGCCGTCACTGGGTACTTGCCGATGTTGTAAGTGTAGTCCACGGCACCATA
>PWPN01000068.1 GCA_003557125.1 Phycisphaerae bacterium
CGAGTGGCCATGTCAGATGCGATAGCCTCGGCCGAGCCGGTGGGTGCTGATTTCCCGTCTTGACCAAGCCGGGATCAGGGGGGATACTGCGCTCATGTGGCCCGTGGACGGTCCATGGGCGGGTCGCCTAGGCGACATGGGTTGTAAAATGGGTCAAATGCGTCTGATCACCGGTGGGAATAACGGCCTAAGAGGGTGTGTGAGATCTCATCCCGAGTCGTGCCACTAAGGAAGCGGTATAGACAACTCCAAGAAATTCGCTCCCTCACGTTGCGGCTCGGAACCCTGCACCGCTTCTTACACACATCCTAAGGTGTCCACAAATCATGAGAGCCGGCTTCAACTACACAATAGAGACGCATTTTAGCAGCTAAATATAGGTTCAAAACCCATACGATGTCTAAACCCAGCATTGCTTTTGTTGCCAGCGGTCGAAATCACTTTATTCGAACGTATTTGGAATATTTTCACCAAAAGGGTTATCGGGTTTCTTTAATATCCTATGACGTTTTGGGTGCCGACCGCTCCCCGAATTATCCTGTATACAATGTTTCAAGTGGAGCAGATGCGCGAAAATACGGGACTAAATGGCGATATTTGTTGGCCGGGCTAAGGACGCGCAAAATCTTAAAAGAAATCAAGCCGGATATCCTGCACGGCCATTACGCAACCAGTGCCGGCGTGATCTGCCTCATGAGCGGCTTTCGCCCGTATATCGTCTCGGCACGCGGCAGTGATCTGATCGGCTCAATGAATTCACGACTGTGGCGAATGATCCTCGGACGTGTATTCGAAAAAAGCGCCCTCGTTCATACGGTTTCCACCCAGCTTTCGGCCAAAGCTAAAGAGCTGAATGTCCCGCAGGATAAACTCCTGACGCTCACGCAGGGAGTGGATACTGATGTTTTTGCCTTTAAGCCGCCAGCGAAGACCTGTCAAACACCGATCAAACTAATTTGTACACGCACGATCGACGAGGTGTACGACCCGGAAACAATTGTGCGCGCCTGTCGGTTGCTTAATGATGCGGGTATTTCATTTAAATTGACATTCGCCGCCGGAGGCCCGTTGGAAAAGGAAGTCAAAGACCTGGCGCGGCAAGCAGGACTTGATGGAAAGATTCATTTTATGGGTGGCTACGCCAACCATGAGCTGCCAGATATGCTCCAAAATCACGATCTTTATCTGTCAGCAAGCAAGTGGGATGGCACCTCGGTCAGCTTGCTGGAGGCGATGGCCGTCGGTTTGTTTCCAATTGTATCGCGTATCGACTCCAATAACGCCTGGCTCGAAGACGGCAAAACGGCGCTAATGTTTGACTGTGGCAATGCACATCAGCTCGCCGAGGCAATCCGCCGGGCTACTGAGGATAATGATTTCAGAGTTTCAGCGATTCAGTCCAATCGGCAGCTTGTGATAGAAAAGGCTGACAGAAAGATGAGTATGAAAATGCTTGAAGAAGTGTATTATAAGATATTATCCTTGGAGCAATGATATAAAGCGTAAACGATTGTATTAGCATTGTCCCTCCCATACGGATCGATGAGGGCACGGTCGTACGAAAAAAAGACTGGCGGTGGGTCGCGGCTGGGCATCGTGTAACGATGGTCTACAGACTGGCGATATTTGCGCCCTGCCGCAGAAGAAGTCATTGTTTTGAAGTCGAGGGTATCCGCATTCGCGCCGTCAGGGCACGCAGAGCAAGAGGGCAGGCGAAAATGTCCGAGCGATAGCGGCGGAAACCAATTGACAAAAATGCTTCTGCAATGTCAGCGATGATAACAGGAGTTGGAATCAATGCCCAACGATCATGGTTACCCATTTGTCAGTGTTTTGATGCCAATTCGTAATGAAGCGGACTTTATTGAGCGCGCACTGAATTCGGTGCTGAATAACGATTATCCTGCGGACCGAATGGAAGTGTTGGTCTCTGATGGGATGAGTACGGACGGCACTCAGACAGTGGTCAATCGTATCGCAGAAAAAGACAGCCGGGTCAGGCTTATTGAAAATCATGGCAAAATAGTATCGAGTGGATTGAACTGCGCTCTAAAGCAAATCAAAGGCGACGTGTTCATCAGAATTGATGGACACTGCGAAATTCCCTCAGATTTTATTAAAAAGTCCGTGAACACATTGCTGGATAAAAAAGAGGCGTGGGTGGTGGGCGGCATGATTGATACGGTGGCCGATAGTTTTGTCGGCAAAGCCATTTCAGCAGCGATGCAGTCGCCTGTCGGCGTAGGCAATGCAATGTTTCGTCGCGGCGATTATGAGGGTTGGGTCGATACGCTTGCGTTCGGAATGCATCAACGCGCGATAATCGACAAAATCGGCTACTTTGACGAGCAGCTGGTTCGCAATCAAGATGACGATTTTAATTTTCGGATTCTGCAAGCCGGTGGCAAAATCTGGATGTCCAGGAATATTAAAAGCATCTATTATGCCCGAAGCTCACTCAAAAAACTGTGGCGGCAGTATTTTCAATATGGTTTCTGGCGGATTCGCACGATTCAAAAGCACGGCCAGCCCGCCACGCTGCGGCAGCTTGCGCCGGTCCTGCTGGTTTCAAGCATGGTCGTGCTGGGGGTATTAAGCGGATTTCATTCGATTTTCTTATGGCTGCTGATTGCTGCGCTTTGCGTTTATGGCTTGGGCTTGATCTATGGCGCGGTCAATGTCGGCCGAAAACAATCGTTCAAGTATGCCGCGATATCCCCGATGATTTTTATCATTCTCCATTTCGGCTATGGCTTGGGCAGTCTATGGGGTATTGTGCGATTCATCCTGCTCAAAGGCCGCGGCCTGCCCAAACCCGAAGAACACAGATTGTCACGATAAGCTAAGCGCGGGCCCGAATAAACTCGTCCCGCACCTGCCCCATCACCTCCAGCGTGCGCGCGATCCAGTGGTCGTAATCGAATTTCTCGCGGAAGATCGCCTGCCCGCGTTCTCCCATGGAACGGCGAAGCTCGGGGTTCGTCGCCAACGTGACGATCGCGTCGGCCAGTGCGTCGGCGTCTCCGGAAGGGACGAGGATACCGCTCCGGCCGTCCTCGACCGCTTCGGCGACACCTCCGACCTGGGTCGCAATAACTGGCAGAGCGGCGCCCATGGCCTCACGGATGCTCAACGGCAGCGATTCGGCCAGGCTGCACAGGAGATAGGCGTCGGCTGTCTTGTAGAGCCGTGGCAGGTCGCTTCGAAATCCGCCGAAGGTCACTTTGTCTTGGAGACGCGCTTGCGCGACGCGGGCTTTGTGCTCTTCCAGGAGCCGCCCGTCGCCGGCCAGATAAAAATGTACGGGAAGTTGCTGCACCTTGTCGCGCGTCAGGGCCTCGAACAGGAGGGGATGGTTCTTTTCGGGCGACATCCGGGCGGGCGTGATGAACAGGATCGACCCGTCAGGACAGCCGATCTCGCGACGGATGTCGGCGGGGCTTTCCTGGACGGATTCGAACTGCTCGGCCGGGAAACAGTTGGGGATGACCGTGAAAGGCCTGCGGAGCCCGTGCCTGCGGACGCGGTCGAGTTCGCACTGCGACTCGAAAATGAGGTGGTCCGCCTGAAAGTTCAGAACGCGCGTTCCCAGAAAATAGTACCACCACGTCAACTTGGCGAGCATGTGGATGGTCACGATGTTCGGGACGAGTCGCCCCTTTTTGCACAGCAGACGGCTGGCCCGGTGGCAACTGACAGCCGGGTAGACGCCCTGGGGATTCAGGATGTCGACCTCGTGCGCTTCGGCGATCTCGGCGATCCGCCGGGCGTTACGCCACAGGGCTGCCGGGCGGCGCTGATCGACCGGGCAGGTGATGACGGGGATGCCTTTCGACTCGATCCTCGCACTGAGCCGCCCCCCCGACGTAATCACGATGGGCGTGTGATCGGCTGCATTCAGGCCGAGAGACAGATTGACGATGTCGTGCTCGGCCCCGCCCCCGTTGAGGTTCATGATGACGAATGCGATTTTCAAGCATCGTCTCCTTCCAGGGTGACACCTCCTCCAGCCTCGCCTGGGAGAGATAGCCGCATCGGAGGATCCGCGGACAGCCGACGAAGACGCGACGATGTGACCGGCCTTGCCGGACCCCCGCCGCGAAGCGCCCCATATTCGGGGCAAGCCGTCCCGGTCACATTTCGTGGTATCTTCGGCTGATTTCCTCCATGCCGCCGTGCGACGGAGTATCCCACCTTGACCCCATGGCCGCAAGTCACCCCCTTGCTACAGGGGGAAGGGAAGCGGCCTTTTCTGTCTTCGGTTCCCCCGTGTGGGCGGACCTGTTAAAATGTTGGTTTGGGTCCAGATACGATGTCTTGGGTAGATCGGATTGAAAGACAGCTCTCTCGACAGGACATGATAATGAAGCGTACAGCCATTTTATACGGACTTTTATTAACCATCGCCTTAGGTGCCGCCGAAAGCAGGGCCCTGGATCTGGGCGATCCTGCCCCACCTCTGACGATCTCCGAATGGATCAAGGGCGATCCTGTCGAGATCAAGCATGCCCCGGCGACGCGGCCGGCTGAAGGCGACGCGACCGCAGAGGGCGCGACGGCGGAACGGGCGCCGGACGCTGCTGAGCCCGACGCCCCGATATACGTGCTCAAATTCTGGGCCACCTGGTGCCCTCCCTGTCGGGCGAGCATTCCGCTCATGACCGAGTTGCAGCGCGCGTATGGGGACAAGGGCGTCGTGGTCGTGGCCATCAGCGACGAGGCGCCCTCGGTGGTCCGTTCCTTCATCGATCGGCAGACGGACAACAAGTTGGCCTACACGGTCGCCGTCGACAGGCGATCGGCCACAACCCAAGCCTACATGGGGGGCGTTTATGCGCAAGGCATTCCCCATGCTTTCGTCATTGACCGACAGGGACGCTTGGCCTGGCACGGGTCGCCGTTCAGCGGCCTGGGGACGGTCGTGAAATCCATTCTGGAAGGAACCTACAGTCTCGAAGCCCGCGCCATGTTGCACGACTACTTCATGGGGCTGATCGAAGCTCAGAGGGCAACCGACGCCGAGAAGAAAGATGACCTGACGCGCCAGGCCCGACAGACGGCCGAGCGACTGATGGACGCAGCCGGAAAGGATTTCCTCGTGTTGGATCTTCTCGCGTGGAATATTCTAACCCTCGAGGGCCTGGAATTACGCGACATCGAACTGGCCGATCGGGCGATCGAGCGAGCGATGGAGCTGAGCAAGGGCGAGGATGCCAGCGTGCTGGACACCTATGCGCGGTCGCTCTGGGAGAAGGGTGACCGGGAAAAGGCCATCGAGCAAGTGAAAAAGGCGATCGAACGGGTCGACAACGATGAAGATTTCAAGGCTGTCCTCGTCGATCGTTTGAAGACCTACGAAAGAAGCGCCGCGAATTGATTTCAGCCTCTCCCTGGGCACCTCCCTGAACCGGGGCGGGTGCGCTCATCTGACGCGAATTTATCGCTCATATTTCGCGAGCTGCGTTTGTCGGCGTACTCAATGGCGCGCCGTGGTCTCGGCCTGGGAACTGTCCGGGCCTTGTGCCGTGACCGGTTCGCTGACGGGCGTACCGGGCAAGGCATGGGCTGCCGGTGTGCCGTCGGGCGCGCGCATGGGGATCGAGCTGGCCGGGTAGGTGTCGCGCCGCGTGATGCGTCCGCGGGCAAGACGCCAGGCCCAGGGCAACGTACGGCGGAGCGTCTTAAGCAGCCCCCACATTCCGATGACCTGCAAACCCGAGTCGGCCAGGTAGAGCCGCGTTTTCGGCCTGACGAGTGCCTTCAGGAAGCGCAGCGGATTGTAGAAATAAAGATACGCCGCCAGGATGCTGAGCTGCTTGCGCCAGGGTTTTTCGTGGTGCGATGCGACGACGTAGTTGCCGTCGATCATGTACGTTTCGACGGGTCGTCCGTCCGCGCTGGCGTAGACCAGGCCGGAGTTGTACGTCTGCTCATAGAGGCGTGATCCGGTCGCCGGCGTGATCATGAGCACCTGGAGCGACGGGGCCCCTGCCTTGCGCAGGAGGCGGACCTGGTTGAGCAGGCCGTAGTGCGTGCCGCGGGTCACCAGCGGCTGCGTGTCGTGGTGCATGAGCATGGGCATCGGGCAGATGAGATTCTGCCGGAGCAGCCCGAACGCCTCGGCCGTCTTGTCCACGCTCTGGCCCTTTTTAACGAGCGTAGCCGTCATGTCTTCGACACCGAGCCACAGCGCGCGGATGCCTGCGCCGCGTGCGAGGCCGAGGTAGTCCTTCATCTGAAGCGTATCGTGGATGGTGACTTCCGTCCCCCAGCGGATCCGCCGGTGTCCTTTGGGAAGTTTCTCGCGCGCCCGCATTAATGTGGCCATGATATGGATCGCGCGCGCCTTGTCGTTGAAGAAGTTGTCGTCGGTCCCGAAGTAATAGCGCAGGCCGAAATCATGGTAAAGGCGCATCATCTCTTCGGCGATGCGGTCGGCGCTTTTGGTGCGGAAGTTTCTCTGGTTGTAGGACGGGATCGGGCAGTAGGGGCAGTTGAACTTGCATCCGAAGGTCATCACGAGCGAGCCGATGGGCGTCAGCTTGCGGACCCGTTCGGCGGGCAGTGCCTGCGAAGCGAGTGTCGCATGACGGCTGGGTGGCTCGAGCAGCCGGTAGCCCAGGGCCGGGTGGGGCGTTTCGTCGAGGTCGCTGACGAGCCGTTGGATCCCCGTGTCGATAAGCTCGCAGGCGACGCCGTCGGCATCGGTCCGCGGATAGACCAGCCCGGGGATTTCATCGAGCAGGCCTCGGTCGCGCGCGCGCAGGAATGCGGATCGTAGCGGTTCGCTGCCGGCACGTTCCGAAAGGATCACTTCCAGCAGGCTCAGCAGGACATACTCTTCACCCGTGACAGCGATATCGGCGCCCCACGGGTCGTCGGGATCGGCGCTGAAGACGTCCCAGGGCTCGTAGATCGTTTTCGGGCCGCCCGCGATGATGAGTGGGCGTTGTTCGGGCGGGATACGGCACGCGTCGCGGATGAGCGCCTGGCATTGGGCCGAATGAATCTGCATGCTCGAAACGAGGAACATGTCCGGTATTCGACCGTCGAGTCGCATCTGGGACGGTGCGAAGTTTTTGTTCCACTGCTGGAGCACGATGCGCGTCTTGTGGAACCCCGCATCGACCAGGGCCGATCCGACCGCGCGCACGCCGGCCGGCGCCATCCGCAGGTCGGCGTAAATGAACGGCAGCGCGCGGGTGCGATGATCGAACGCGCAGGCGACCACCGTGGTCACGTCATGAGCCGGGGCCATGTTGCGCAGCCGCTTGCGAAGCGCGACAAGCTCGCCGTTCTTGAGAAGACCGTCATCTTTTGCTCGAAAGGGAAGTTCCATGGGCAACACTCGGAGCGCGACGAGACGCCGTCGCTCGATTCATTCAGATTACGAAAACGCCGTCAGGTGTCATACGAAGGATGCGCCTCGCGATCGATCATCGTACCCGCGCGTCCGCTACTCGACCACTTCCGGCTCGCCCTCGATTTCCAGCACGACCACGCTGTTGATCGGGTCGGGTTTCTCTGCGGGCAGATGCACGACGGGGCCGCTGCCGTCGACCGCCACCTCCAACGGCCGGCGATCCGGATCGCCGGCCGTTGGAGGTGGCGGTCGACGGCAGCGGCCCCGTCGTGCA
>PWPN01000189.1 GCA_003557125.1 Phycisphaerae bacterium
CCGCCAGTGGCACCCCAAGCGCAAGTTGCACCCCGCGCCAGTGGTGCCACGAGTCGAAGTGCGACGACGGGCGAGACGCCCGTACCACCCTGTACAAGGTTCTGCACGAAAGTCTGCGTTTCCCTGAACGCACACATCCTTTCGAACTCACCTTGCGAAAATAAATTTCACGTTATCGGTGCATGCAGCCGGCGCTCTTCGCGCGCCCTATAAAACACGGCCTATATGCGGCTTTGAACGGTGTTTTATCTGTGCATTGAAACGCTGTCATTATTTCTTCAAACCTCGTTTGCTTCGCCCATTTTTGTTTTTTATGTTTTGTCCGCCGCCGGACGATGGTGACTGCAGGAGCAGGAAAGTCGCTCATGCAAATCGCGATTCGGGGCGGATGCGAATCCGTCATTCCGGCGGTTCGAAGGGGTGAACGGAATCACGCGAACCGGTCATAAAAAGCAGGGGATGCGAATCAAACGGCTGAAGCCGTGAGCGAACAACCGGGTAAGGTGCCCGGATTCTGGGTTGCTTGCCGAAGGGGAGGGAGCCCTCGCGGCGGGCGCGAATGCCCCCGGAAGGGGCGTAATGGAAGGAGAGGTTTATGCAGGCACTGATTCATCGGACGAAGGCCTTTCTGGCCAGCGAAGATGGGCCGACCGCGACCGAGTATGCCGTGATGCTGGCGCTGATCATCATCGTCGCGCTGGCGGGCATCACGCTGCTCGGCACCAGGGTCAACCAGATCTTCACGGATGTCGAAGGATCCCTGCCGGCGGGTACGGGTGGTGGGGTCTAAGCGGACGTACCATGGCAATGAGTGCCATCGTGTGAAGGAGAAGGCGGCGTCCGCCAGGGGGGGCGGGCGCCGCCCTTCACTGAACTGCGACGGTTCTGGCGTGTGAGCGCCGACGACACAGCCGGGGCCGGGAAAGAAGGCACACAGGAGTGATGTTTGATGGAGGCAGCTTTCTGGACGACGACAGCCGTCGTATTGGTGCCCGCGATTCTGTGGGCATCCTGGATCGACTACAGCCAACGTCGGGTCCCCAACTGGCTCAACGCGTTGATCGCGGCAGCCGGTCTGGCGGCTCAGGCGTATTTTTTTGGTGCGCAGGGTGTCTGGGCAGGTCTTGGCGGCCTGGCGGTGGGTTTCGGCGTCTTGATCGTGCCGTGGCTCATGCACGGCATGGGCGCAGGTGACGTCAAACTCATGATGGCCATCGGCGTCTGGCTCGGGCCTTGGATGACGTTTGTTGCATTCTGCGCCGGTGCGGTCATCGGCGGCGTGATCGCCGTGATCATGATTTTGGCGAGCGGTCGGCTCTGGAGCGCTTATGCCAACATGATGACGATCGCCCAGAAAGTCGCGGACCGATCCACGGTGTTCAGCGAGTACGGTTCAGCCAAGAGCTTCGGTAACAGCTCGCAGCTGTTGCCCTACGGCGTGCCGTTGACGATCGGAACGTTGATCGTCTTCTTCGGGCATGCATGGCTGGGCGCGTGAGGGCGTCCTTGTCTCCGAGCCTTTTGATTCGGAGCCTGATCCGAGCCGCGACCGTGAGGGAGCTTCTGATCAGAGCCGCGACCGTGAGGGAGCGGACAGACAGGCAGAGGCAAACGTATTGATCACGGCTCGGAGAAATCGTGGCGCGCGGGGGGCGCGTCAAGGAGGCGGATGATGGACAAGGGGGGATTCAGAAAAGCGATTCGAATGCGGACGGGCAGGCCAATGGCGCGTCGAGGCGCTGCGGCTGTGGAGATGGCCATTGTTTCCCCGATCCTTCTCATGCTGCTGCTGGGGATGATCGAGTTCGGCTACATCTTCATGATCGGCCAATCGCTGACGAACGCGACGCGCGAAGCGGCCCGCACCGCCACGTTGCCCGGAGCGACCGATGCGATGGTGATCGAACGTTTCCAGCAGGCTGTCGCCCCCACGGGTCTGACGGTTGATGCGGGCATGATCTCCATCGCGCATGCTTCGCCCGGCAACCCCATCGTCAACGTAAGCGTCCAGGTGCCCTATCAGGACGTGACACTTCTGGGCGTGCTGCCTTCAAGCCTCTTTTCAGGTTGGTTTGGCAGCGGGGGGTCGGGTTCGGTGGCCGACCGTACGGTCGGATCGAGTTGTTCGATGCGTGTGGAAGGTGTGAACTGATAACGTTCATGACGGGGTGAAAACGATTGAAAGGGGTTTGCGGTCAGCGGTTCGCTGCCCCGCAAGGGTATACCGAAGCCGGGACGATTGCGTTGCGGCGCGGGTGCTCAAGGAGTGAGCCATGAAGAGTCGGACGATAATTCCTTTGCTGGTCGGATTGGCCGTCGGCATCGTGGCCATCAAGCTGTTTGCCGACGTACTGCGAAAAGCGCAGGCCGAGCGTGCCGTCGCGACGGTCAACGTGATCTGCGCGACGGTCGAGATCCTTCCGACCACTCAAATTCGTGAGTCGATGGTCGAGGTCAGGTCGGTGCCGAAGGAGCTGGCTCCCGGCGACGTCTTCGCAGATCTCGAAGAGGTCGTCGGCCGGGTGGCGCGCGACCGGGTACCCAAGGGGATGCCGGTGTTGGGGACGTTCCTGGCCCCCATAGGCACGCCTCCAGGGCTGGCGACGCGCATCAAGGACGGCTACCGCGCGGTTGCGGTCCAGGTCGATGAGTTCGCCGGCGTCGCGGGCTGGATCCGCCCGGGCAGCCTGGTGGACGTTGCGGCTGTGATGACCGGTTCTGCCCGCGACACGGTCAGCAAGACGATCCTCGAGAAGATCGAGGTATTGGCTGTCGGTCAGGAAATTGTCAGCGGCTCTGATTCGAATGCCTCGCTGGCGCGTTCGGTGACGCTCCTGGTCAAGCCGGACGAAGTGCCGGTCCTTCACCTGGCCGCGACGCGAGGCAGGATCCGGTTGTCGATGCGCAACGAAAGGGATTCCAGCGTCGCTGACTCCGGCATGACGACCGATAAACATCTTCTTGACGATACTGCCGAGGGGCGCTCTGATTCGGGAACGAAGGATACGTTCACATCGAACGCATTTTTATCGCGATTGTTCGGCAATCAGTCCAAGGCGGCCCCGACCGAGACCGATAAGGATTTCGGTGGCATCCCATCCGGTCATCCGCAACAGGTGGGTGCGGTACCCGCCGCGCCGGAACCGCGATGGGGTGTGGAATTGTTGCACGGGCCGAAAAGTGAGCAGATCTGGTTCGATGACTCGACGCAGGATGCCCGGAGAATCGATTCCGCAGGGGGCGGCTCGAATCTGGGTCTCCGTCAAGGTTCCGTCCAGCACGTGCCTGCATCCCCCATGCCGATCATGGCGGGATCGTTGATGTCATCGTCGCCGATGGGTCTGCCTAAAACGGGGGAGACGACAGAATGAACAGGGACAGGGATGGCAGAAAGTGTTCAGGGACGGACAGACGTTGCGGCAATCAGACGCGGGGGGGGCGTCGCAGGCTTTCGATGGTGGTGGTGACAATCCTGACTTTCGGGTTGACCGGCGGGCATACGGAGGCGTCGGGTCCTGAAGGGGCGGTTGTTGCCGGCAGTGCCGCCACGGTATCGGCGAGTTCCCTCGGAGCAACGCTGTCCCAAGGCGAATCACGGATGCGTGCCTCGATCCGTCAGTTGGATGAAGAAGGCCAACACATCCGATTGACGCTCGGCCGCAGCGCCGTCGTGGACGTCGATCAGCCGTTCGTGCGAGCGCAGGTATCCAACCCGGAGATCGCCGACGTGACGGTCCTGTCACCGAGGCAGCTTTTGATCACCAGCCGATCGGTCGGTCAGACGCAACTGATGCTCTGGGACGAAGAGCAGAAGCAGTTGTCGATGAGCGTGGTTGTGCAGATGGACATCGTCCAGCTTCGTGCAGCGATCGCCGAGGCTGTGCCGGGAGCGGTCGTCGACATCCAGGCGATCAACGATGCGCTGCTTCTGACCGGTACGGTCCCGGACGTCGATTCGGCGCAATACGTCGCCGAATTGGCCGGCCTGTTCTCGAACGATATCAAAAACCAGTTGCGGGTGGCCGGTACGCAGCAGGTCCTCTTGCGGTGTACGGTCGCCGAGGTCTCCAAGAGCGCCGTTCGTCAGCTCGGCATCAACGGCTGGATGGGCGGCGACCATTGGAGGGACGTCTTCTTCGTCAACCAGATCGCTGGGATCAACCCGGCCAACATCGGCGGCGGCCCGGCCGGTGACATCACGCAGGGGATCCGCTTCGCGACCGATACCGCGGGCTTGCCGTTGCTGCCCTCGACCGATTTCAGCGTGGGGTTCCCGAAACTTCAGATGCAGCTGTTCTTCCAGGCGCTTCGCCGCAACGGGTTGTTGCGTGTGCTTGCCGAGCCGAATCTCGTCGCGCTGAGCGGCCAGGAGGCCAGTTTCCTGGCCGGTGGCGAGTTCCCCATCCCCGTGCCGCAGGCCGGCCAGGCGGGGGCCACCACGATCACGATCGAGTTCAAGGAATTCGGTGTCCGACTTACGTTTACGCCGACGGTCATCGGCCACGACCGGATTCGTCTGCAGGTCGCGCCGGAGGTCAGTGAGCAGGATTTCGCCAATGCCGTGCAGTTCGGGGGCTTTGTCGTGCCCGCCCTGACGCAGCGGCGAGCCAACACGACGGTCGAGCTGACCAGCGGCTCGACGATCGCCATCGCCGGTCTGCTCAGCGATGCGTCGCGCGCATCGGCCTCGCGGCTTCCCGGGCTCGGCGACGTGCCCGTCCTGGGTTCGCTGTTCCGGTCGGTCGAGTATCGGCGGAATCGCACCGAGCTGGTCATCCTGGTGACGCCCGAGCTGGTCAGCAGCATGAGCCCCGACCAGGTCGCGGCTGTGCCCGGCCAGTTCATGACCGAGCCTGACGATTGGGAGCTCTTCGGCCTCGGGTTGCTGGAAGGCGAGCCGATGGAGGATACCACGACGCCCGACGACGCGCTGAGTCAGGGACATACCCCCAAAGCGCGTCTTTATCGCGGCGGCGATCCCGAACAGACGTCACTGCACGGTCCGTGGGGGCCGGCCGAGGAGCATGAAGCGGCGGTGCGCTGAATCAGCGACCGAGTTGCTTGTCGGCCTGGTTCGCCAGGGCGGACCGAGCGCCAGTGCGAGACAACCTGTTCCGGGTCGCGACCGGCAACCGAAACGCCGGCAGGGTGAAAGCGGTTGCGAGGCGGGTGCCTGCGGTCGCGGCCCGGACGGGAAACTCCGCCGAGGCGATCCGTGTTGAGTGATGCCGTCGCGGGGTGCTGGGGGGCACGATCCGCGTGCAAACGCGGCTCATGGCAGGGGAAAGAAAAAATGGTGGGGCGGTCGGACGGCATGTTCGACCGGTGGTCCCGACCTCGCGGATTGCGGTTCACGACGTCCGATGCGAGGTGACATGAGGGTGCCATGAGACAGTCGATACGGGTGATAGTTTATAACGAAGACGACGATTTCGCTCCGACGATCCGCTCGGACGTTCTCAGCGTCGAAGGTGCGCAGATCGTCGCCGAGGTTGATGAGCGGATGCTCATCGAGCAGGCCGTTCAGCAGTTTCCGGCCGAGATTCTCGTGATGCACCTCGATCCGTTGCCGGAGCAGCTGCTCCCAATGGCTGCCCACATCGCATCCAGTCACCCCGACCTGGCCGTATTCGTCATCTCGGAGACAAGCGATGCTCAGCATATTCTGACGGCCCTGCGTGCGGGCATCCGCGAGTTTCTCACCAAGCCGATCGAACGCGACCTTGTCGTCCAGGCGATCCAGAAGGTGGCCTCGTCGTCGACGCAGAACGTCGAAATGGGCCGACTCATCCCGATCATGGGCACGATGGGCGGCGCGGGCGCGTCGGTGATGGCGGTGAACCTGGCTGTGGAACTGACGGAGATGACGCACAAGAAGCCCGTCGCCCTGGTCGACCTCGACTTCCGTTACGGGCAGTTGGCGACGATGCTCGACGTGCATGCCGACTACACGATCGCCGACCTGTGCGACACGCCCGAGCAGCTCGATACAGCCATGATCGACAGAGCGATGGTCAAGCACGCAAGCGGGATCCACCTGCTTGCCCGGCCGAACCATTTCGGACAGGCCGACATGATCAGCGCCGCTGACTGCGCTTCCGTGCTGAATGCCCTGCGCCAGATGTACGAGTATGTCATCGTCGACGGGCCGACGCGCTTCGATCCGGGCGGATTGGCCGTGCTCGATTTGGGCGATACCTGCCTGTTTCTCATTCAGCTCGTGGTGACCAGCGTACGCAGCACGCATCGGATGCTGAATGAACTGAAAAGCAATGGGTACAACCTCGATCGTTTCCGGCTCGTGTGCAACCGGTACACAGCCGACGCGGGGCACCTTCAGATACCGCACGTGGAGAGCACGCTCGACAAGAAGGTGGACTATCGGGTTCCAGCCGACTGGCGAACGGTCAGTGCGGCTGTCAACCTGGGAAAACCGTTGGCCGAGCACGCGCCCAAGAGTCGTGTGCGGACGGCCATCCGCGAAATCGCCGAGTCGATCGCCCAGCCCGAGGAGGCTGTCGCCGTGCCGCCGGAGACCGCAGCCAAGACGGGGCTTCTGGGGCGGCTCTTTCAATCGGTCTCGTAGAGGGGCGGGACCGATGGAAAACCGCGGTGACGCAGCGTGAAAAGATGACGTTTTTAGGAGATTGTGCATGTTCGGCCGATTGAAATCCGCAGCTATGGGAACCGCATCCCCTCCGGCTTCGACGGGCGCGCCCGGGGCGAGCCGTCAAGACGCTTCGAATAAATCCACGACCGGTAAAATCGGCATGGGTGACATGCCGTCGTCGACGGCCGATCGTGCCAAGATGACCCGAACGCATCAGGACAAGATCGACAAGTTCAACATGCTCAAGATGCGCATCCATCGCAAGCTTGTCGAGCAGCTCGATTACAATGCGATCAAAGACGACGACCCGACGATTCGCGACCAGGTCGGCGACCTGATCGTCGGTCTGTGCGAAAAAGAGGATGTGCTGCTCAATCATGTCGAACGGCAGCGGCTCGTCAGCGAGATCCTCGACGAGACGTTCGGCCTCGGGCCGCTGGAAGTGCTCCTCAAAGATCCATCCATCAGCGACATTCTGATCAACGGCGCTCGGCAGATTTTCGTCGAGCGTCGCGGCGCGCTCGAGCAGACGAACGTCCAGTTTCGCGACAATCAGCACCTCATGCACGTGATCGACAAGATCGTCAGCGCGGTCGGGCGACGGTGCGACGAGGTGAGCCCGATGGTCGACGCGCGGCTCAAAGACGGCTCGCGTGTCAACGCGATCATCCCGCCGCTGGCGCTGGACGGCCCGTCGATGTCGATACGGCGTTTCGGAAACGATCCGGTCGGATGGGAAGACTACGTCAATTTCCGATCCTGCTCGCCGGAGATGATCGATTTCTTCAAGGCATGCGTCGAGGCGCGCTTGAACATTCTCATTATCGGAGGGACGGGATCGGGAAAGACGACATTGCTCAACAACATGTCGTCCTTCATTCCGCCCAACGAGCGCATCGTCACGATCGAGGATGCGGCCGAGCTGCGACTGCGCCAGC
>PWPN01000371.1 GCA_003557125.1 Phycisphaerae bacterium
GATCAGTTTCACCACTATGCACTCCGCCACGGACTTCCCAATGTCTCGTTCGAAAAATCCACGGACTCGGCGCGCCCAACGCGTTCTGTCAATGCTGCACGAACTCCACAAGAACGGCTACCAAGGCCTGGGGTTCGCGTCCACCTACGATGTTGCCTCGGACGACTGGTGTTGCCAGATAGCAGCGCTCGATCGTCTGCAATGCACCTTGAGGGGCGTGACGGCAAACCCTTCTGATGCATCTGAGATTGCCGAGTATTCGTCCAAGCGTCAGGGGAACGGTTACTTCGGTTGGGACGACGCGCGGAGCGACAGTGCGCGCGATCTCGCCGAAAAGTTCATCGCTCGATTTCCGGGACTGGCCCGTCGCACGATGCATGCATCGTGGGACTATTCGGGCTGGTTGACTCGGGTGGTTGGCATTGCAGAAACCGGCGCACTCCCGATCACGAGCGAGCTGACAGGCCATGACGGCGCTGGCGTTCGGACGACTACCGGCGAAGTGCTACCGGTACCCCCAATCGGGGAAATCCGGCCCATTGATGTGGGTGGCGTGAAGTGCCGATATGTCGACGCGCCACACCTTAGCCAAGATGCGGACATCCATCGTGCATACATCAAAATCGTCGATGCGATGGTAGAAGGTATTCGCGATGGGGCAACGTGGCTACCCACTTATCCGGTTTTCTTGAAATGTGTGCATACGTTCGAGGTCGACACTGAGTCAAACATTAACGCACTCTACGAGATGGCGGCGTATTGGGAGGGTTGCCTGTATTACCTGCGCTTCGTATTGATGCAACGAGACCTGCTTGGCGCGATCGAATACGCTGTCGCTAGTGCGAATTCGCTGGAGCTCGATCCTTACTGGCAGGTATTTCTGGCGACATGGAATAGCCATGGCCAACTGAAATGGCTCCGGGCGCATCTGATACGTCAGAATGCAGCTTGCGTGCATTCTATCAGCGTCGACTTGTGCTCGATCGAGGATATCCGTCGAGCGGACGAGGCGGCGCCGGGCGCGCGCCTTGGTTGGCTCGCCAATTTCGTCGAGCAACACGAGGATGAGGGAGAGCGGTTTCACAATCCCTATTTTGGCGGTTCGAATCCGTTGCACCTGGGATTGATCTTGGATGTGGTAGCTAAGGACATCCGGTGATGCGCGACCGGTATGCCCTGTCGCCGACCACCGCTGGCCTAATACCAGCGCGGATCCACTGATCGGTTGCGGCCCGCCGTACGGGCCCATCCCAATTCGTATTCGGAGGCCTTATGAGCAACCCGCCTCGTTATGTCGCCGTGGTAGACCTCGAGTGCACCTGTTCGAACACCAATGCCGGTGACGACACTGTCCGCCGGTCCGACATGGAAACCATCGAAATTGGTGCGGTCATGGTGCGCCGCCACGATTTCGAGCCGGTCGACACCTTCGAGCGGTTCGTTTACCCGGTCGTGCACCATGTGCTGACGGACTTCTGCACCAAACTCACCAGCATCACCCAGGAAGACGTCGACGCCGCCCCGCGATTCCCGGAGGTCTACAGACGCTTCACGGAGTGGCTCACGCACTGGCAGGCCGACCAGTGGGGCTCCTGGGGCAATTTCGACGCGTACCAGCTGCAATTGGATGCTCGACGCCACGGCCTCGATGGCGAACTCGCCGATTTGCCGGCCCATGTAAACGTGAAGAACTGGTTGGCGAAGCGGATGGGCATGAAGCGCGTCGGGCTGGGGCGCGCGGTCCAGACCGCCGGCCTGGAGTGGGAAGGCCGTGCGCATCGCGGCATCGATGATGCCCGCATGATCGGTAAGCTCCTGCCCGGTGTCGGCTGGCCCGAAACTCCGCAAGGAGCGCCAATCCGTCCGGGTCACACAGATTGAACCGTGCATGCCTGGAAACGAGAGTCGTCGAGCGGGGTGCGCCTGTCCAACCAAAGCGCGACCCGGGTTTTTCGGGTACACCGGCGTTGGGGCATAGTCCAGCGTTGATGCTGGCAGGGGCGACCGTTAGCAAAGCGACCGTTCCGGAGCGGAGAGGCTTCCGAGGCGCCTTTGTGCACGCAGTGCGCGGTAAACCCGGTCACAGCAGGAGATGGTTGGCATGAGCTGCGACATCATTGCCGATGTCCATGGCGAGCGTGAGGCGCTGGAGTGCCTGCTGTACAAGCTCGGCTACCGCTGCCGCGCCGGCACGTGGCGTCATCCGGGGCGTCTAGCCATCTTCCTCGGCGATCTAATTGACCGCGGACCGGACGCACGCGGCGTTGTCCGGCTCGTGCGAGGCATGGTCGAGGCCGGAAGTGCACGCTGCGTGCTGGGCAATCACGAGTTCAATGCAATCGCCTACCACACACGGGACCCACGCCAGCCGGAACAGCATCTGCGCCCGCATACTGAGCGCAATACGGATCAGCATGCGGATACGCTGACGTCCTATGCGGGGCATGAGGCTGCTCTCGAGAGCGACCTCGCCTGGTTTCGTAGCCTGCCATTCTGGCTTGAACACGAGGGCCTGCGGGTCGTCCACGCAGCTTGGCGGCCGCCGTCGATGGCCGTGATCGAGGCAGCGGAGCTAGGGCCCAGCGAAGACTGGCCCGAGACCACGCCGGAGGCGTTTGATTCGGACACACCGATCGGAGCGGCGCTCGAGGAAGTGCTCAAGGGCGTTGAGTGGACCCTCCCGGACGGGATGCACTTCTCGGACAAGGATGGCAACCCGCGGTCCGCCGTCCGGGTCCGCTGGTGGGATGCCCGACCCGGCCTGCGCTGGTGCGATGTGGGATTCGGGCCTTCGTCGTTGATGGCGGTTCTACCCGATAGCCGTGTACCGGCGGGTCAACCCGAGCTTTCCTACCCGGCCGAGGCGCCGCCCGTGCTGTTCGGCCACTACTGGCTGGATGGTCGGCCAGCCCCGCAGGCTTGCAACGTGGCTTGCCTCGACTACAGCGTTGCCCGTGGTGGTGATCTCGTCGCCTACCGCTGGGACGGTGAGCCGATGCTAAGTGCTGAAGACTTCGTTGCGGTCCCAGGCGAGGCGCATGCCTGATCTTGCGTGATGTCTCAGGTCGCCCGGACTGTGCACTTGATACGGGCGGGATCAAATGGAGCTGTACATTCTACCGTTCGGTCGCGCCCTGGGGGTTCTGTCATGCTCGCAATGACGGCGATGCGCGAGTTCTCTCGGAGTAAGTGCCACGTCGCGAGAGGGGGCAGAGGCGCTGAACGCGCAGTGCCGTAGAGGCATTGGCTAGACTGCAAGTCCAGAGTATAGCCAACGGCCAAGGATATGCTGGGGCTAGTGTAGGCGATGTTTGCGTGCTCGTGCTCGGCATGGTTAGACTTCTCGCTAAAGAGCGCAGGCCGAACAACGATCAACATACAATCCGTATCAATGACTTATTGCACCGATGCGGTCGATGGTGGCTGGGCACGTGTGTGTCGACTTCCGTCACATGGTCACTATCCACCAGCAGCGAGATGACGCCGACTGCGATGTAGAGGAAAGAATCAGCTTGCCCCTACCCGTATGGAGAAGTTCTGTATGTCAAAGAGGGATCGACCCGCACGTCTCTACCGTGTTTTCTCACCGTTGGCGATCGCTGTAGTTTTGGGAGCGTGTGGGGGCGGTAGTGGAAGCAATGGCGGTAACGGATCCAACCCAGATGAGGCCGGCGTATTCACCGTCACCGGAGAAGCAGGATCTGGCGGATCGATCAGCCCTGCGCATCAGGAAGCACAGCATGGCGAGGCCGTGGAATTTACGGTTCAGCCCGATTCTGGCTTTGAAGTTGACGATGTTAGTGGTTGTAACGGTGCCCTTTCAGGGCAGACCTACACAACAGGAGAAGTCGTGGACGCGTGCACCGTCCGCGCACGCTTCCGCTTTGCGGAGGAGTCTGACGGGGAATCCGACGGAGATTCCGATGAGGGATCCGATGAGGGATCCGATGAGGGATCCCATGAAGGGTCCGATGAAGGGTCCGATGAAGGGTCCGATGAAGGGTCCGATGATACCGAAACCGTTACGGTGTCAGCCAATGCAGGAGACGGGGGTGCGGTAACCCCGGATAGCCAACAGGTCGAAGTTGGAAGCACGACAACGTTCACGGTTGAGCGCGATGCGGATTACAGCATCGATAGCGTAAGTGGGTGTAATGGATCTCTGTCCGGCTACACCTATACGACAGGTCGGATTGAAGAAGAGTGCACCGTCACTGCGAGCTTTGCGCCCAAGTACTCCGTTGGCGGTACGATTGAGGGACAGGTTTCGTCCAACAATCCGGTAGTACTAGCGTCAGAGAGTGCAGGTGTAGTGGAACTCCACGAAGCTGGTAGGTTCACGTTGCCAGAGTCCGTTGACGATGGTTCTCGGTACCACGTTCACGTTGACCAGGATCGAACAGGGACGCACGTGGATTGCCTAATGAGTAACTCCGATGGCACGGTATCAGGCGCCGATATCGATGACATTGTGGTGCAGTGCTACCGTCTTGGTGGTCCAGATCGGACCACGGGGCATCAAGCGACATATTCCGTGTGGACACCGGACAGTGGCCAACTAGCTGAAGTCGAGTGGGAAGCAACGGGTGCGTATCTGGTCCCACAACGTAGAGATGAGGGTGACCTGTCAGACAATGCACAAGTACATGTGTCCGTGCCACAAGATCCAAATGATTATGACTTTTCTGTGGAGGCCCATTTCACCGCAGATGGACAGGCGATGCATCTTAAAAAATCCGCAACCTCGTATGCCCGCTCGAGGTATTTGGAGGACGTGGAAGCGCCCGATGTGCCGCATGGAAATATTTGCAGCACCGTCGACCAGGAACTCGGATGGACTTATACCCGTATGGGTACGTTCGGCACGGGTGCGAATCGTTATTACGGGGTCGATAATGGCTGCTATGCCACGCGAGAGCTGAGATTCCATATTCCAGACTTAATAGAAGCGAAGGAGGAAGGGGGGTGGATCACGGATCGCCCAACCACAGATTTTCGTGATTGGATAGCCACTACCATCGATCCCGATGACAAGGCCGCCTACTTCCTTCTTGAGCACGAGTCGAGCGACGAACTGCTCCTCATCCAGATCGACTTTCCACGCGAGGAGGTAAGCTACTCAAAGCTGTATCCGCCGAACCATCCGTCGCCGGATGCACGTGCAGGAAACTGGTCATCCGTGGTGCTTCCAGACGGTATTGCCCTTGCACGGAGAATATTCACCGGCGAACAGATCAGAGAGTCGCCGGAGATCGAGAAAATCGACTTTCAGATGTTAAAGATCGCATACAGTGGCGACATCGATCGCGCGAAGATAGTGCAAACATCTGATATCGAAAGCATGGGGTATTACCAACGGGGTGTACCTCGGTTGGACAATGCCGCCGGCCCGTTTCTCGACAGGTACCAAGATGACGTATTGCTGAACATAGGTCGTGAGAGGTTTGAGTACTACGATGAAGCTTCGGGCGATCCGGCGAGCCGTATTGCGTTCTCAGGGACGTCGCTCGATCTTTTGGAGGCATTTCGAGTCGAGACCGGCGAGTATGATCTGGGCACCGGGATGTTCGATTCCGGGCCTAGCGCCTGGATTCACTCGATCCGGCCAATCCGCTCCGCAGAAGAAGTCTGGAAGCCCGCGAAGACAGTCCGCGATACGGAGGACGATCTTCAGTATTTCACGTGGTTACTCGGAACGGCGAGTGGCAGTTTTCGTGAAGGACTTGAGGATCTTTCGGTTCCCTGGAAACATGTGTCAGTCGACGAGGGCCTAGAAAGAGAGTTCTCGGCGTCGCTTCGACATACGGTTGGCGGTGGGCAAAGGCCGACTCTCAGAAGGCGTACCGATGGACCGACGGAGAAATGGGTATTGACGGGCAACGAGTTTGAACGGCTGCCTAATGAACATGTACCGGAAACAGGGTCGTGCTATGGATTTGGCATGTACGAGAACCTGACGAATGAGTGCGTCTTCGATTCATTCTATGGGGTAGACGAGGAGGGACAACTCACAGTGATGGAAGTCTCATTCGAGAAAGAGGACGTAGGCCTACGCCAGGCACATTATCTAGGGGGTTACGGGCATGCGACGGCACTGCCGGCGAGTCGAATAATCTTGAGCACATCTGGCCATGACGAAGACAATCCCGGTGTGTCGCAACGGCTGATGTTAGACGAGGAAATGGGACATAGCGGATGCTTGGCGGAAGCTAGCCCACCAGAGGTCGGGCCGAGCATAATGGCAAGTACAGTGAAGGAGGATGAGGCGACTTTTGTCAGTGTGCGGGCGCCGCAGACTATGGATCAAAGCGACTACCATGTATCGCACGGACATGGAGACGTCAATGTCTTTCCGCATGAGGGCAAGCGGGAGCCGGTACTGTGCTCCGATCACCAAGTGTCGCTCGATCGACGTTTACGAGTGTTTCAGAATTCGACGCGTTCGCGCATTGGTTTCCGGCAAGCATTCAGCTACAAGGTCGCGGAAGTCGTGGAGGAACCGAGTCATGGAGAGATCTGTGTGGAGTGCACTGGAAGCGAGAGTTCGGTGGATTACACGCCAGAGGAAGAGTTCACGGGGCTTGATGAATTCGAAGTGCTTTGGTCCGATGGAACCGGAGAGCAGCGTGTTCGGTACGTGATGGAGGTCCTGTGACTGGAGGTGCGAGCGGCGTCACAGTGCTGACTGCACATCGATGACCAGGTTGTCGCCGTCCTGCAGTCTCCTCGCCGTCTTGAGCGATGGGTAATCATTCCGAGCGGTAATCACCGTCCTATTCCCGCTAGTCGACCTCCGGCCGCAGGACAGTGCCTACGGACCTGAACTGGCTTTCCTCTTCCAGCAGATCGCTCGACAGGCCCTGCAGCAACTCCATTCTCGTTCGCCCACTGGCCGACCGAGGATTCTGCGAGACGTGGACCAGGCCGGAGCGACGCAGTGTTCCCTCCGGGCCGAGGGCAGCGCGAACATCGGCTTCGGGTTGATCGATGGCTATCGCGATCAGCGCCAAGCCTTCCTTGCGCAGCATTTCGCCTGCTTCGCGCACCGCGTAATCCAGGCTGGGTTCGACGTCATTGAGAACCAGAAACGCCAAGATCCAGCGCTCGCATTCGGACAGCGCGAGTGAGTCCCCGAGTCGGTCGATGTTGTGGATGAGTGGTGGTTCTCGATCGACATCCTCGCCCTCGATGCGCTCAAGCTCCCAGCGCATTATGATGGCCGTGTCTTCATCGGGCTCGAAGCCGGCGTCATCCACCTGCCCTGCCCACGATTCAAGACGCAGTGCCCGCAGAAGGGCGGGGTAAATGCGGTCGCCGCGCTGCAGGATCGCCTCAATGCCGCGGCCGCGGACCAATAGGCGCAAGAGCCAGCGGGCGAGAAGGTCTCCGTGAGTGCGGTGGGGACACTTGCGGCGATGAGCGGGCGGTACGCGGCTCTGGCGAGCAATAGTAGGTTTTTTAGCCATGAACATCGGTGCTTGCTGACAAGGGGGGTAGTCTCTCCTGCGTACACGACGGTTCGTGTCGCGTCCCTGCC
>PWPN01000010.1 GCA_003557125.1 Phycisphaerae bacterium
ATAACGGTAGAACCCCATCTCCGATACCGGAAACGTGCCCCGCCACAGGTCGTTGACCGACGGCTTCATCTCCGTCTCCGACCATTCCTGCTCCGTTTCGTGGCGGTAGAGCAACACGCAACGCAGCACGTCATGCCCGTCGGCGAAGATGTCCGCCTCGACCTCGACCGTGTCGCCGACCGTCCGCTTGATCGGGAAACGACCATCCTCGACCTCGGGACGCACCCCCGCAATCACCGCACGGTGACGCCCTTCGACGGGGAGTTGATCCGACGCGTCCTCGACCCTCTGTTTCGCGTTGGTTTTCACGAAATCACCTCAACGAGAAATCGGCTTCGCTGGCCGCCCCGTGCATCGCCCAAGCGCCTCCCTGCCAGAAGGCGTACCTCGTCCTTTGGACAGCGATCGCTCTGGACATCGTATGTGGATTGTAGCGCTGTAAAGTAGATATGGAACGGATAGATGCTTGAAAATGCCGCCCTTTTTAAGTGGCATTTTAGTCTAATAGGACTATTCCGCGGGCCTGTTCGATGGCAGTGAAAAGGATACGCAAGCGGGCGTTCCATTATCTGCGATGGCCGCGAGGACGCTTCCTGACGGCTTGCTTGCGTTCGCGATGCACTGCATCGAGCAGCGCCCGAACGCGTGCATCGTTGGAAAACTCCTCCAGGCGCCGCGCCGCCTTTCTCCGCCAGTTCGGGTTCTCGTCGACGGTGCCCGGCATGTTCTGCGGCTCGGTCTCCAGCCAGAGGTCTTCGAGATTGATCAGCACGATGTTCGCATCACTGGCAGAAAGCCACCGAAGACACGCCATCAGCGCATCGGCAGTCGTTCGGACATCGGCTGGCAAAAAACCCGCCTTCTGAAGATATTTTCGAAGCACCTGCCGCACTTCGGCCCGCTGACGATGCTCGCCCGCACGCGCACGCGCGTCGATGAGCCCGAGCCGCTCACGCTGATCGATGTCGGCCCCCTTCCAGAACGCGGCGAACGTAGCCATGTCGTGCGTGTTCAGGGCAGCCAGCGACGCGCGACGGGGAGGCCGCACGGGTGGTCGACGCTCCGTGCGGATCTCGAACGGCAGGATGAACATGCTGCTTACGCCGTGACGCGCCAGCGCGCGGTTGACCTCGTTCGGCACGGTCCCGAGGTTCTCCGCGACGATCCCGGCACCGGCGCGGTGCGATTCGATCGCGAGGATGGCGTAGAGCTCCTCGGAACGATACCGCACGTACGCACCGTCGGTCGCCTGGTGATCCTGCGGCACCCAGAAGAGCCGATGGAGGCCGGCCGCATGATCGATGCGCAGCAGCTTGGCGTACGCAAGCTGGTGCCGCAACATCGAGATGACGTAGCGGTAATGCTGGCGCCGGATGCCCTCGGGGTGCATCGGCGGGAATCCCCACTTCTGGCCCTTCGAAAAAAAGGTGTCCGGCGGGGCGCCCCCGTCCACGCTCAGCGCGAAGGCCTCCTGGTTCTGCCACGTATCGAAACCGGCCCGGTTCACTCCCAGAGGCAGGTCGAGATACCAGATGACGCGTTCCTCCGCGGCCCGCTCTGCCAACTGCTTCAGCTCCGCGTCCATCTGCCACTGGACGTACAGGTGATACCGCCACGCCGACGCATCGCCATCATTTTTCCGAAGCATGCCGTCCCGAAGCCGTCTTGGCCATTGCATCCAGGGCACCCCATGCCGCTGGCAGACCGCACGGAACCGGGCGTAGGTATCCGCTTGAGGCCGATCCTTGAGGAAACGCTCGAAATCCGCCCGCGCACCGTTCGGTGCATCGAAGAAATGATCCGCCAACTGCTCGAGAACGCCCCGCTTCAGCCGCACCATGCGGTCATAATCGACGAGGCTGCCTTGGCGCAGCTTGGCCAGCTCGCGTTGAAACGCCGAAGAGCCGACCTTCCTGCGGACGGGCCTGCATGACGCGAAACCCGCACAGCGCGTGATATCCAGGTAATACTCGTTCCAGAAGAGTCGGCTCACCGGGGCATAAGGGCTGTAGTCGTGACCCAGCTCCCAGAATGAGGCCAACAGCGGCAGCGTCGCCGTGATCCGTCCCCCCTGCTGCTGCGTCCAGGAGGTAAGCTGCTCGAGGTCCGTCAGATCGCCGGCCCCCCAGCTCCGCTCCGAATGCAGTGCGTACAACGGCAGAAACACCCCCCACGTTCGGCGGTCCTTGCCACGAAAGGGGTTGAACACCTTCTTCGGTGCACACAGCACAAGGGCCTCGGCCCGCTCACGGCCGATTTCGATCTCGATGCGGTGATACCCGTGCGGAAGCTCGCTCGGCCAATCGAATCGCCGAACCGTCCCGGCCAACCCTTCGACGTCATACGCCCCGACGATCGGTAAATCTCCGCATCGGCCGATGAACCGCCGCGTGGAGCCGTCCTCGAGCAGGAGCCGCACCGCGTACCGCTGCGTATCGGCCGAAGACGGCAGGCGCACTTCAAGGCCTCGCGAGTCGCCAGCCACATGAACCGGCTCGATCATCGTGCGCGCGACCGCCTGACCGTGTGCACGAAGAGTATCAGCCGCATCCTCGATCCGATCGATCGGAATCCCCAGCGCTTTCAGCACGCCGAGAAGCGCTTCCGGCGTGGCGTTCCGGCGTTGGCTGTCCACGTCGTAGTAGGCTTCCTGCACACCGCATGTGCGAGCCAGTCGCTTGAGAGCCCCCATGCCCATCCCGTGACCTTTCAGTCGAACGTCGATCCCGATCCGTCCATACCGACGGTAGTCCTCTTTGGGAATCCTAGCGAGCAGATCCGCCACAGCCTTCACCATCGCCGGCTGAAAGTATGTAACCTTTTGTCAACTATGAAGAAAGGGTAAAACCATGAAGGGTGCGGCAAAGGCGGCGATGGGATTCGAACCCATGAATAACGGATTTGCAATCCGTCCCCTTAGTCCACTTGGGTACGCCGCCGTCATACCGGGCCCGAAGCCGACTCGATAAACGAGGGATTCGATCCGCGAATCGGCTTCCCCGGCATCAGCCACCCATCTTAGGGCAAACGTTTCAGTGCGGCAAGATGGCCTGACGCCCTGAAAAGCCCGGTACCGGGCCATCATGTCGGCCCGCAAAACCGTGCCCGCATTGCCGTCCTTCGCTACAAGTTGGCGACCCGGTCGGGGCGAGGTTATCGTGCGGGAAGACGTGCAATGCACACGCGATGACGGGCCATTACCCGGGCAGTAAGATGAGGAAGTGGGTATGCGGTATCTCGGCGTGGACACGGGGACCAAACGCGTCGGCCTGGCTCTGGGCGACGCCGGCACGGGGATCGTCTCGCCCGTGGCCGTCCTCGATGCGACGGGAGACACAGCCCATCTCGCGCGTGCGATCCTCGAAGTCGCCGACAACTACGGGGCCGACGCGATCGTCGTCGGCCTGCCCCTCAACATGGACGGAACCGCCGGCCCGCAGGCGCGTCTGGCCCGCAGGTTGGCCGACACGATCCAAGCTCAAAGCGATCGGCCCGTCCACCTCCACGACGAACGGCTCACCTCCCATGCCGCCGACCGGCGACTCGCCGAGCGAGGCCTCACCCGCGCCAAGAAAAAAGCCCGCCAGGACGCGGTCGCTGCCCAGATCCTCCTCGAATCGTTCCTGGCCGACCGTGACAAAGCCCCGCCCGATGCCAGCAGTACCGGAGAAAGGTGATGCCAATAGGAAGGCACTATGGGATACAATACAGGTCTGCCGCAATTCCGGGTCCGCTGACGCAGTCCGTCCATAAAGTGCGGTCCGCCTGGTTCACGCGACCGTCATTGTTGAGGTCGGCCCAGGCGCATTCGGGCATCGCAGCAAAATCCGTGACGCCCAGGCATCTCTGAAAAACCCCGAAGTCATCCTGGTCCACATCGCCGTCGCCGTCGAAATCGCCCGGCGCGGCGGCAATGACGACATTCACGGTCACCGTTTGCGGCGAATTGCCGGCCGTCATGCTCTCGACCGTGATCGTGGCCTCATACATACCGATCGGCATGGTTGCGATGTCATTGTAAAGAAGACTGATCGTGTCGGTCTGGCCCGCAAGAATCCCGGCGTCGGGGTCGACATCCAGCCACGGCGCATCGGTCGTGATCGTGTAATCATGGGTACCGATTCCGTCCCGGCTTAGCGTGAACGAATCGACATACGATGGCAGGCTTTCGGCGTACCTGACGTACTTGTTGATGACGCTCGGCGCGACGACGAGCGTCGGGCGCGGATCCGTGGTGAGTGCGAAGATGTCCGTGTTGTCGAGTACGCCGGACACGTAGTGCGCGTTCGGCCCGTCGGCATAGATGGGGACTTTCCACGCCGTGTGACCGGTGGTGCTCCAGGTGACGTCCGGCCAATTGCCCGCGCCGTTGTTCTGCACGACGGACAGGCCGCCGGTCTCGTGGTCAGACGTCACGATGATCAGCGTGTCGTTGCGTTCCTCCGCCCAGTCGAGGACGAGTTGGAGCGCGTCGTCGAATTCAAGCGTTTCGTAGATGCTCCTTGGCAGGTGATTGGCGTGGCAGGCGTGGTCGATCCTGCCCCCCTCGATCATGAGGAAAAACCCGTCCGGGTTGTTGTCGAGCACGGCCAGCGCGGTAACGACCATGTCGGTCAGGTGCGGCAGGTCGCCCCATGTGCCGTCGTACTCATACGGCAGGTGCGTGCTGCCGAACTGGCCCGACAGGTGCGTCAGCAGAGGATCTTCCGTATCCAGCGCGAGCAGGTTCGAGCGCGTGGTGACGACGTGATAACCGGCGGCCGTCGCCGCGGTCGGCGAGAGACCATAGCCCCCCCCGCCCAAGAGAACGTGGGGGCGCGTCTTGTTGAGGTAGTCCCAGGCGATCTCGTCTGTGTGGTTTCGGTCGATGTTGTGGGCGCCAAAGGGTGCCGGCGTACCGTGCGTCATGAAGGTCGTCGTGACGAGTCCGACACTTCGCCCCCGCGCCTTGTGCCACTGGAGCGATGTTTCCAGTTCGCTGCCGTCGCCTGGAATCGCCAGGCTGACGACGCCGTTGTTCACCTTGTGGCCCGTAGCCATGGCCGTGGCGGAGGCGGCCGAGTCGGTGATAGACGCGTTGGCCGAGTAGGTGGTCATCTCAGCCTGATAAGGCAATGTCTGCATGACCAGCCCGTCTTCGGTTCCCGTTGCATAAATGCTGGCCGCCTTGACCTGTTCGAAGCCCATCCCGTCGCCGATCAGCAGGATCACATTGCGTGGGAGCTGCGCCCAAGCCGTCGTCGTCAAGAGAACCCCTGCAAAGAGAACCACGCAAAACGTACTCTTACGATGACGTGCCATCGAGACTTCTCCCATGGAAGGTATGGTGCCGCCCGATTGCCGCCGCTCTCGCACCGCATGAGGCTATCAGCCGGATGCATTATATTGTATCAGGAAAATTGAATTAGCGGGAACGAATATGCAAAGGTATGCCGTAAAAATATCTAACAAAACGAGCCGCGGGCTTGGAACCCGCACGTTCCCGGAGTCGACTTAACTCCTTGTCCCAAAATGGCTAAAGTCCACAGTATCACTCCATGAGAAAATGGCTTGCACTGCTGTTACGTCGGTAAGTCCCAACGCCGTCTCACTTAAAAGGGGCATTCACCTGCCTGTAGTCTTGGTAACCCGCACCTGTACAGGGTGGGACGGGCATCTTGCCCGTCAACAATGCACCGCTCAAACGGGCGAGACGCCCGTACCACCCTGCCCGTACCACCCGCCATACAACCCGCCATACAACCCGCCGTACCACCACCCGGCCAGACGCCCGTACACCGCGGAAAGCTCCGCGCTGGACCGGCTCGGCGGGTATCCTACAATGGCCGTCGTTCAGGAGTGGATCGCATCCGCTTGCGATACCGTAACCCCCGAGCATGGAGAGGACCGATGACTCCGAAAGCTTCCCATCCGCACCCGTTGGCCGACGCGCCCGTCATCAACCCCTCGCAACTGGGCGGCATCGAGACCTCGGTGCTCGACGACGGGCCGGGCCGGGGCGTGCGAATCGCCTGGGTCAACACCGGCGGCGGGCTCCGCTACAAGGTCGTGCTCGACCGAGGCCTGGACATCGCCGACGCCGAGTTCACCGGCCGATCGCTCACCTGGCACGGGTACAGCGGCATCGTCGCCCCATCGCACGGCTACAACCGCAAACTCGAATGGCTGCGGACCTTCTTCGGCGGGCTGCTGGTCAGTTGCGGCCCGCTGAATACCGGCGCGCCCTTCGTCGAGGACGACCAGGAATACAACATCCACGGCACGCACTCGCACACGCGCGCCAACGTCGAATCGATCGTCAACCCGGACCCGGCACGAGGCCAATACGAGATGCGCATCGTCGGCATCGTGCGGACAGCGCGGCTGTTCAACCCGAACATCGAGCTTCGACGCACGATCGCCAGCACGCTCGGCGAACCGTCCATCCGCATCCACGACGTCTTCCTCAACCGCGGCAACGAGCCCGTGCCGCACGCCTGGCTGCTGCACATCAACTTCGGGTACCCGCTGCTCGAACCCGGTCAAAGCGTCTACTGCTATCGCGGCGCGGTCTCGCCGATCGCGGCGGGCGCGTCGTGGTTCGAACGCGCCGATTACAAAACCGCCCCCCCGCCGCTGGACGCCCATCGCGGCGCGGGCGAAGCCTTCGCCTACGTCGACCCCGAGGCCGACGCCGACGGCACGGTGACGGTCGGCGTGGTGAACCGCGCGCAGGGCTTCGGCGTGAAGATCGCCTACCCGCGTGCCGCGTTCCCGCGCATGGGCAACTGGCAGCACTGGGGGCCGAACGGCGAATACGTCGGGGCGCTCGAACCGATGACCGCCAGCGTCGAGGGCTGGCAGGCCGACCGGGAGCGCGGCTGGCACCGCACGCTTGCACCGGGCGAGCAGGTCGAATACCACTGCACGATTACCGCGACCGACGCGGCCGACGAGCTCGATCGCCTGCTGCAACTGAATACGTGACATCGGACGTAACATCGAAACACCACCGGCTCCCGCAACGGTGCCGGTTGCTTACTGAGAAGGGAACTGCCTTGCCTGAGATGACCACGAAACGGACGTTGACCCTGGGCCACAGCCCGGACCCCGACGACGCCTTCATGTTTTACGCACTGGCCCGAGGCCTGATCGATACGCGCGGATGGGGGTTCGAGCACGTACTCCAGGATATTCAGACGCTCAACGAGCGTGCCCAGAATGGCGAACTGGACATCACAGCCATCAGTATCCACGCGTACCCGTACGTGGCGGACAAGTATGTCCTCACGCATTGCGGCGCGAGCATGGGCGACGGGTACGGCCCGCTCGTGGTCGCGCGCGAGCCGATGGGCATCGAAGATCTCGTCGGCAAGCGAATCGCCGTGCCAGGCGAGATGACATCGGCCTTTCTGACGCTCAACCTGCTGATGGGCAAGGGGCGGTTCGAGCATACCGTCGTCATGTTCGACCAGATCCTCGACGAGGTA
>PWPN01000203.1 GCA_003557125.1 Phycisphaerae bacterium
GTCCGGCGGACCCGATCGGGCACGGAAGGGTCGTTCTGGAGGAAATAGAGCATGCCGTGCGCCCAGCTGCGGTGCTCCTCCCAGATTTCCGCACGGCGTTCGGGGGTCGCCTCGGTGTACTCCTGGTTGGCGCCAAGAAGGTTTGTGGAGACCGGCCCGCTGCTATTGGCGTCGGTTTTGTCGTTGGGGATCCGGCCCAGCCCGAGCGGCCCGCGCAAAGGCCCGCCTCGACCCGCCTCGATGGCTTCGAGGTAGCGACGGAGCAGTTCGTAGCGTGCCGGATCGTAGTCGTCGGGCCGGGTAATCGGCAATCGGTTGTCCGGCCGATCCGTCAGGCAGAGCCGGAAGCAATAGGCCTGGATCCTGCCGTCACCTGCACCGACGGGCACCAGTTCTTCCTGCGGGGTGATGTACGGCAACAACTCGCCGTCGCGCCAGGGCGAGACCGCGGCACGGAACTGATGGTTGACAGGAAGGAGTTCGGTCCGCCCGGCCAGCGATTCGCCGTAAACGTCGCGTCCCTCGCGGCCCAGGGCATACGAGACGCCCGCAGCCTTGAGCAGATCGCCCTCGTAGGTGGCGTCGATGAAGACGAGGCCCTTGTACGTCGCACCTCCCCGCGTACGGAGTGACTGAATACGCGTGCCGTCGATTTCGACGCTGTCCAGCGGCTGCTCGAACCGCACATCGACACCTGCCTCGTCGAGCATCGCTTTGAGGGTGTTTTCCGCAACATGCGGCTCGAAGAGCCAGGAGACCTCTTCGCCGTAGTGCTGGCCCAGCCTTCTGAAAAACTCCATCGAAAGCCCGCCGATGAGGTTTTCCTGCCGGACGATGTCGGAGTTACCCAGGCCTCCGGATACCATGCCGCCGACGTTGCGACCCGGCTCGAGAATGATCGCGGACGCCCCATTCCGGGACGCGGCTACGCCGGCCATCACGCCCGCCGCGGTGCCTCCGTAGATCACGACGTCATGTTGAACATCCGCTGCACGGCTGGGGGCCTGGAACGCCGTGGCTACGAGACAGGCGAGTACAACGGCTCTTTGGACGGAAAATTGAAACATGGGGCCCCCGGGTTGGTGAAGCGCTCAGTCACACTGACAAGCATGCGGATTACTGCGGCAATCCGCACACTATACTGCATCGCGCTTATGTCCGGCCAGCGCGGTCAGGTGGTCGCAACGTCGATCGCCTTGAAGCCGATGTCCTTGCGCCAGTAGGCGTTCTCGAAATGGATATGTCCAATGGCCTCATGGCACCGCTCACGCGCCTGAACGAGCGTGTCGGCGATGGCTGTCACACCGAGCACGCGGCCACCGGCTGTGACGACTTGGTTGCCGACGCGACGCGTGCCGGCATGGAAAACGACGGTCTCCGGCACCTGGTCGGCCTCCTCAAGACCGGTGATCGGCTTGCCCGATGAGTAGTCGCCGGGGTATCCCCCCGAAGCCACCACGACGCACATCGCCGGGCGGGGATCCCAGACCAGCGTGATTTCGTCGAGCCGATTGTCGATCACAGCCTCCATAACATCGACGATGTCGCTTTTCAATCGCATGAGGATGGGCTGGGTCTCCGGATCGCCGAAACGGCAGTTGAATTCGAGCACTTTCGGCCCACCGGCCGTCATCATCAGACCCGCATAGAGAATGCCCTTGTAGGTGATGCCTTGGGAGCGGAGCGCGTCGACGATCGGCACGAGCACCTCGGATTCGATCTGGCGGAGCACCTTCTCGTCAGGGATCAGTGTCGGGCTGTACGCGCCCATGCCGCCGGTATTGAGCCCGGTATCCCCTTCCCCGATGGGCTTGTGGTCCTGGGAATTTTCCATCATGTAGATGTTCGCCCCGTCCACGAAGGCAAGGACACTCACCTCGGGACCGACGAGCTTTTCCTCGACCAGGACGCGGTCACCGGCCCGTCCGAACTCGCGTTTCACCATGATGCGTTCAAGCGCCAGGAGCGCATCGGCGGGATCCTCGCAGACGATCGCCCCCTTGCCCTTGGCCAGGCCGGTGGCCTTGACGACCACGCTGCTGTCGCGGCTGGCGACATATGTCTTCGCGTCCCGGTAACTTGAGAACAGCCGTGTGTCGGCAGTGGGAATCGAACGGCTCTGCATGAGTTCCTTGGCGAAGGCTTTGTCGCCTTCGAGGCGGGCGCCTGCCTTGTCGGGCCCGAACGCGCGGATCCCCACCTCAGCCAGTGCATCGACCAATCCCAGGCAAAGCGTATCCTCCGGCCCGACGACCACCAGGTCGATCTTCTCTGTCTGTGCGAACTTGACGAGGCCGGCGATGTCGGTGTCCGCGATCTCGACGTTTTCAGCCTCGAGAGCGGTGCCCGCATTGCCCGGGGCGCAGTACAGACGAGTCACCCGGGGAGACTGTCGGATCTTCCAGGCCAACGCGTGCTCGCGTCCTCCACTGCCGACGATGAGAACTTTCATGCGCCCTGCTCTCCATTTGCGTGTGTGGAGGCCGCCGGCCCGCGCGTGGTCCCCTGCGTGCGCGCCGACTGCCCTGACTTTCGACGTGGCGGATTGTGGCCGAAGCGACGGTCCAAGTAAAGTTGACGACGACCACGCTGGTTAAATGGATGCGAGGTGATTCCCAGGCCCTGCTGGATTCCCCTCACCAAATGCCGGGAATCGACGTGTGGCACTCGGGGCATTGGCCTTGAGCCAGGCGGTTGTTGCGTATGTGAAAACCCATCCGCTCGATGAGTACCGCATTGCAGCTTGGGCAGCAGGTATTTTCCCAATCGCCGAGCCGCCCCGGCTGGTTGCCGGCGTAGACGAACTTCAGACCCGCATCGCGGCCGATCCGGCAGGCTCGCAGCAACGTATCGGCCGAGGTCGCAGGCGCATCGGACATCTTGTAATCAGGGTGGAAGGCGGTCACATGCCAGGGGATCGTTGCATCGACGCCGACCAGGAACTTTGCCATAGCGTTCAGCTCCTGGTCGCTGTCGTTCATGCCTGGGATAATTAATGTCACGACTTCAACCCAGTAATCCAACTCCTTGAGCCATCCGATCGTATCGAGCACGGGCTTGAGTCCGCCGCCGAGCTTACGGTAGTTATCCTCGTCGAAGCATTTGAGATCGACTTTGTAGAGATCCATATGGGGACGGAGATACGCGAGCACCTCACGCGTCGCATAGCCATTGGATACGAAGCCGCCGCGAACGCCCAGCGGCTTGAGCTCCTTGAAGACCTCGACAGCCCACTCGGCTGTAATGAGAGGCTCGTTATAGGTGCTCACACAGACGGGCGGACGGTAACGGGCAGCCAGATCCTTGAGTTGCTCGACACCGACCGCACTGGGAAATACGTCGCCGCGTTTTTCCCGGAGCATCTGAGATGAGACCCAGTTCTGGCAGAACGAACAATGGAAATTGCAGCCGAGCATACCGAACGAGATCGCGTCAGTGCCGGGATAAACATGGAAGAAGGGTTTCTTTTCGATCGGGTCCAGTTGCAACCCCGCCACGTATCCTGAGGCTACATGAAGCGTACCGCCCCGATTGACGCGGATACGGCAGACACCGCTGTGGCCGTCACCAATCCGACAACGGTGCGCGCAAGCCAAACAGCGGACCTCGTCATCGGGTAATTTTTCGACGACCTGACTCGAAGCCGCCGTACTGTGCTCGAATAAAAAATCCGTCAAGGTTGCGGCCATCTTTATTGCTCCCGGCATTGCTCCCGGCCGAGTCCGTCCGAGGATTGCATCCTCTCTCTATTAAGTATACGGCTAAGCTGCCGGGCTGCATCCGATCGCTCTTGGGGGGCCTTGGGGGTCTTGACCCTTCCCACCCCAGACAGTAAGCTGCCTGACCGCTCGAAAGGGGCCGCCTGTGGGCGACAGGACGCTACAGGTGGCGGGGCGGACCAAGCCAGCAATTCGGATTGCTGTGCCGCCTTGCCGAAGGGGCGTGCCGGGAAGCACCCCCCGGCCGATTGGGCGTTGAGCTACGCCTGTGAAGCCATGAAGGGCTATACTTTAAACGCTCGCCGTCTGCCAAGCTGCACGGCAGCGATCAAGCAGCGTTGAAATTTAGGCGTTATCAGTCAAAAAAGCAACTTTTCAGCAGGAGAAACGTGATGGCAGTACGTATTGGGATCAACGGTTTTGGCAGAATCGGTCGACTGGTTCTTCGGGCAGCCATCGGTGACAAGGACCTCGAATTCGTAGGGATCAACGACTTGGTTCCGGCTGAAAATCTGGCCTACCTGCTCAAATACGATACGGTGCACGGCCGATGCAAAAACGACGTCAAGGCCGATGGCGAGAACATCGTCATCGACGGCAAGAAGGTCCAGTGCCTGTCCGTCCGCGATCCGGGCGAACTGCCTTGGAAGGATCTCAAGGTCGATTACGTCGTCGAGTCTACCGGCCTTTTCACGACGGTTGAAAAGGCAGGCGCCCACCTGAAAGCCGGCGCCAAGCGCGTCGTGATCTCTGCCCCGGCCAAGGATCCGAGCATCTCCACGCTCGTGCTCGGCGTCAATGATGAAACCTACGATCCGGCCAAGGATACGGTCGTTTCGAATGCCAGCTGCACGACGAACTGCCTGGCGCCGGTGGTCAAGGTCCTGCTGGACAACTTCGGCGTCGCCGAGGGTCTCATGACGACGATCCACGCCATGACCGCAACGCAGCCGACGGTCGACGGCCCGAGCAGAAAGGACCTCCGCGGCGGACGTGCGGCCGCCCACAACGCGATCCCGGCCTCGACGGGCGCAGCCAAGGCAGTGGGCCTGTGCATTCCCGAGGTGAAAGGCAAGCTGACGGGGATGGCCTTCCGCATCCCGCTCATCAACGTATCGGCTGTGGACCTTACCGTGCGGACGGAGAAGGCCACCTCGATGAAAGAGATCAATGCCGCGATGAAGGCGGCGGCCGAAGGCAAGATGAAGGGCTTCCTGGGTTACACGGAAGACCCCGTCGTCAGCAGCGACTTCATCGGCAGCCCGTTCTCGAGCATCTACGACGCAACGGCCGGCATCGAGCTGAACGATCGGTTCTTCAAGCTCGTTTCCTGGTACGACAACGAGATGGGCTACTCCTATCGCATCAACGACCTGATGAAGCTCATGGCGCGCAAAGACGGCCTGCTGTGACCGGCAAGCGTTGACTTCGGAATAAGTTATGCCCGACGCATCGGCCGGCCATCTTGCGCCGGCCGATGTTTTATGTACAGGTGTCAGACGCGGTGGATACAGGGGAGACGTCCCCTTCAACAAAAGAGGTATCATCCCATGGCCAAGAAAACGATCGCCGACGTAGACGTCAAAGGCAAACGCGTTCTGATGCGCGTCGATTTCAACGTGCCCCAGGACGACTCGGGCCGGATCACCGATGACCGCAGAATCCGCATGGCCCTGCCGAGCATCCAGCGGGTACTTGAAGGCGGAGGCCGACTCATCCTGATGAGCCACCTGGGCCGCCCCAAGGGCGCCCCCGAGCCGAAGTACACCTTGGCCCCCGTAGCCGAGAAACTCGGCGAACTGATCGGGCAGAAAGTCGTCATGGCCCCGGATTGCGTGGGCGACGAGGTCCGTGCGATCGTGGCGGGCCTGACCGACGGGCAATGCTGCCTGCTGGAGAACGTACGGTTCCACAAGGGCGAGACCATCAAGGACAAAGATGCTGCCAATGACCCGAAACTCCGCGAGGAGAAAGACGGTTTCGCACAGCAACTGGCCGACATGGCCGACGTTTACGTCAACGACGCGTTCGGCACCTGTCACCGCGACAACGCGAGCATGTTGACCGTCCCCCAGCGCATGGCCGGCAGTCCGCGCGTCGTGGGTTTCCTTGTGAAAAAGGAACTCGATTACCTCGGGGAATCGCTGAACCATCCGAAGCGACCCTTCGTGGCGATCCTGGGCGGCAAGAAGGTCTCCGACAAGATCGGCGTTATCAAGGCACTGCTCGGCAAGTGCGACGCGGTGCTCATCGGCGGCGCGATGAACTACACTTTCATGCAGGCAGAAGGCCTAACGACGGGCGACAGCCTCGTCGAGGCCGACAAGGTGGACGAGGCCAAACAACTCCGGGAATTCGGCGGCGACAAGCTCAAGCTTCCGATCGACGTCGTCGCGGCGGCCGAGCTGAAAGAAGGTGTGGATACGCAGGTCTTCGAAGGCGACATCCCCGACGGGCTGCAGGGTCTGGACATCGGCCCCAAGACGATCCAGGCTTATGCCGAGCAGATCGCGGCCGCAGGGACCGTCGCCTGGAACGGGCCGATGGGGGTTTTCGAGGTCAAACCCTTTGATAAGGGAACATGGGCGATCGCCCACGCGCTCGTGGACGCCACCGCGAAGGGAACCGTTACCGTCATCGGGGGCGGGGACAGTGCAGCCGCTGTGCAGCAGGCGGGCCTGAGCGACAAGGTCAGCCATGTCTCGACAGGCGGCGGCGCAAGCCTGGAATTCATGGAAGGCAAGCCGTTCAAAGCCATCGACGTATTGGACGAAGCATGAGCCCTACAGATCGACCCGATCCTGCCGACCGATCGAACTCCCCATCGCCGGAGGCGTGGGCGCTGGCGGAACCGCGTATCCGCATCGCGCCCTCGCTCCTGGCAGCGGACTTCGCACGGCTCGTCGACGAGGTCCGCCGGATCGAAGAGGCCGGCGTCGAGATCCTTCACCTCGACGTCATGGACGGCCACTTCGTGCCGAACCTCAGCTTCGGCGTACCCGTCATCGAGAAGCTGCGCCTCGTCACGGAGCTCTTCTTCGACGTGCACCTGATGATCACGGACCCGGCCAAATATGCCGAGCCGTTCGTCAAGGCCGGGGCGGACCTGGTCACTTTCCACATCGAGGTCGACCCGCAACCGTCTGGGCTGATCGAGGGGATCCGATCGCTCGGGGCACGGGTCGGCGTATCGCTCAACCCCGGTACGGAGGCGGCTGCCCTCGAACCCGCACTTGCCGACGTGGATCTTGTCCTCGTGATGTCGGTCTGGCCGGGCTTTGGGGGGCAGGAGTTCATCGAAAGCTCGGTCGACAAGCTCAAGGCGATCCGGCCCCGGTTGCGCCCTGACCAGCGACTCGAGATCGACGGCGGAATCGGGCCGGATACGGTCGCCAAGGCCGTCCAGGGAGGGGCGGACACACTGGTGGCGGGCTCTGCGGTCTTCGGACAGCCCTCTGTGGCGGACGCAGTCCAAGAACTGCTCCGAAGGGCTGATTCTGCCCGTACCCGTTGACATGCGACTACCCTTCGTCAGGCTCGCATGGAGGGATATAGCAGCTTCCCCCGGTCCGGTGAACGGGCCGGAGCCTGGCTCGCAAAGACCGGTCAGCCGCCTCTCTGCACGCCCCAGGCCGTCATGCCTTGACCTGACTTTAAAGGCGATCGTAGAATACCACGGCACAGTAAACGAGTGCCCTGAGTGGTGCGACCCGCGACGGGTACGGGAAATGAAGTGCGCACGGACGCAAAC
>PWPN01000215.1 GCA_003557125.1 Phycisphaerae bacterium
CGTCGGCGAGTGCCGCGGCGCCGAAACGCTCGACATGCTCCAGGCGATGAATACCGGCCACGACGGCTCGCTCACGACGCTGCACGCCAACAGCTCGCGCGATGCCGTCCAGCGTGTCGAGACGATGGTGATGATGGCCGGTTTCGAACTGCCCGTCCGCGCGATCCGAACGCAGTTCGCCTCGGCGATCCAGCTCATCGTCGAAGCGCAACGCCTCACCGGCGGGCCGCGAAAGATCACGAGCGTTTCGGAAGTCACCGGCATGGAGGGCGACGTCGTCACCATGCAGGATATCTTCGAATTTCAGCAGATCGGCATCAACGCGAGCGGCCAGGCATACGGGCAGATCGTCGCGACCGGCATCCGCCCGACGTTCCTGGACCGTCTCCAGTCGTCCGGATGCCCGATCAGCCCGTCCTTGTTCGAACGGCAGGTGCTGATGAGCGATACGGAGGGGTAACGACACGAACGCGGTAAGGAGAGTGTTACGAAGTAAGGTTCATCGGGAACGTGTGCTGTGACAAGATCCGGTGTAAGGCGGCAGAGGGGAACTGCCGAGTTTCAGGCTGCGGGCTGATCGCAAAGGGCACGAGGCCCGTTCCGTCGGCAGAGGGTTTCCACCCCTGCCATCCGACGGAGCCCTGAAACCACTTGGATAAATACGGGGTGTCACGTGGAAAAAGTCATATTCGTCATCATCCTGCCTGTAGCAGGTTCGGTGTTGCTGGCGTGGGGCGTGCTGCAACTCATCTTCGATTTGCGGACGTCCCAGCATCGCAAGGTGCTCGATCGTCTGAGCGATAACTCGGCCAAGCGCCCGGGACAGAACGTCGCCCAGTCGCTCCTCGTCAAGCGAGCGTCCGATCTTCAGGAAGGCTTCCTGGACAGCGTGCTGAGCCGTCTGCACGTTGTTACGAAACTCCAGGGGCTTCTCGATCAGGCGGATGTCGCCTGGTCGGCCTCGCGGATGCTCGTGCATGTGGTCTGCGCGTCGCTGCTTGCGACGGTCGGCCTGCTCATCGCGCAGTTCAATCCCGTCACCGCCGTCGTGGTGGGCGTGGGGATTCTCGTGGTGCCGTTCCTGTGGCTGATGCGCCGACGCAAGAAGCGCATCGCCAAGCTGATGGCCCAGTTGCCCGACGTCTTCGACCTCATGGGCCAGGCGCTGCGGGCGGGGCATGCGTTGAGCAGCGCCATTCAGCTCGTCAGCCAGCAGATGCCCGATCCGATCGCCACGGAGTTCGCGCGGGTATTCCACGAACAGAATCTCGGCATCAAGGTCGAAGAGGCGATGACGAACATGGCCGACCGGATCGACCAGATGGACGTGCGTTTCTTCGTGACCAGCGTGCTGATCCAGCGCCAGACGGGAGGCGACCTCGCCGAGATTCTCGACAAGATCGGGAAGGTCATCCGCGAACGCATCCAGCTGCTGGCCATGGTACAGGCATTGACGGCCGAGGGGCGGCTGTCGGGCTGGGTGCTGCTCGCGCTGCCGGTGGTCGTGTTCGTCGCGTGCTTTATCGTCAATCGCGAATACGCCGAGGTCCTCATCTACACGCCGGCCGGGCGAATCATGCTCGCCACAGCCGCCATCATGGACCTCATGGGCATGGCGATGATCAAGAAGATCGTCAATATCAAAGTTTAAGGGGAAGGCTCTGCGGAGGATGCGCCGACTGCCGGACACAGGCGGGCGGCTGGCGGCGGCAGAGATAAGGCTGAGATTCTTACGAATGGGGGTGCGCGATGTCGCACATGTTCCTGTTGGGCATACTCGTTCTGATCAGCGTGGCCTTGGTGATCTACAGCCTCTGGCCGAAGCGCAACGAGCAAGAGGACACACTCAAACGCCGCATGCTGGGCAAAGGCAGCGGCCACGAGCAGCCGGTGGCGGGCCAGAAACGTAAAAGTTCAGCCGCCCGTGGAATGCTCGACAAAGTCGCGCCGCTGGCGATGAAACCGGTCATGCCGCGCAGCGACGAAGAAATGTCGGCCTTGAAGGAAAAGCTCGCGCAGGCAGGCTTTCGGCACGAGTCGGCCTCGCGCTATTTTCTGGCAAGCAAAACGATCACAGCCGTCGGCGTCGGGGTGCTCGTGCTGATCGTGGCGGGCGGGGCCGGCTACGAGGCTCACAAATTGTTCGGCCTCACGGCTACGGCTGCGGGTCTCGGTTTTCTTCTTCCCAACGCATGGCTGATGCTGGGGCGGATGCAGCGGGCCGAAAAGATCCGCGAAGGCTTACCGGACTCGCTCGACCTGCTTGTCGTCTCGGTCGAGTCGGGGCTGGGGCTCGATGCCGGGCTGTCGCGCGTCAGCGAGGAAATGCGCACGGTGCACCCGGTGCTCAGCGAAGAAATGCAGATCGCCACGCTGGAAAATCAGATGGGCGTCCCCCGTTCCGAAGCGCTCGAGCACATGGCTGCCCGTAGCGGCGTCGAGGAGATGCGCGCGTTGGTGGCTGTCATTATCCAGGCGGAAAAGTTCGGAACGAGCGTCGCCAAGACGCTACGGACCCAGGCCGACACGCTCCGCGCGAAACGCCGTCTCAAGGCCGAGGAACGCGCCCAGAAGACGACCGTCAAGCTCATGCTGCCGCTCATTCTATTCATCTTTCCGTCGATCTTCGTGGTGCTTGTCGGGCCGGCCGTCCTTCAGCTGGTCAAGACGATGGGCAGCGGCGGCGCACTGGGCGATTGATGAGAGCCCGGTTCATTCCTTTACGAACTGAAAGGCGAACAGACTGGCCGACCGCATGCGGAACGCGAGCCGCACCGGTTTGCCCGCCAGCGGCGAGACATCGGGTCCGTTTTTCCACCAGACGGGTTCCGCGACGCCGTTGCGATCGACGCTGACCGCCTCGTGCATCGTGAACCCTTCGACGGGTCGCCCGTCCGCGTCCTGGATTTCGACCCAGACTTCGCCGCGTGCACCGCAATCGACATTGAGCTCGAGCCGGTCGCCCTCGAATACGATCGGCGGCGTGCGGAACGTGCCGTCGATCAGGCCTGCGTCGAGCGAGACGAACCCGTCGAGCCGCTGGATGTGTCGGCGGATACCGCCTTCCGAGCCGGGCAGTTGGACCGCGAACCCATGATGCGTGTGCGGCGAAACGGTGCAGTACTGCCAGATCTCGTCACCGTTGCGGATCATGCCGACCCCCATGTAGATCGTGCCGCCGTCGACCTGCCCGATCCGCCCGAGGGGAACGTACGATCCTCGGAAGCGGTACCAGTCGATCCCGTCACGGCTGACAGCCAACTCGGGCGCGAGGGGCCCTTCGTTGCCGGGTTGGCCTCGCCGGTCGCGTCCGTGGCTGGCGATGCCGTCGCGCCGCCGGTAGCCCTCGGTAAAGGTGAAGTATGCGTCGTCGGCCCAGGGGTAGACGATCACGCTCGGCGAATAGAGCCCGAACAGCGGCGGATCGAACTCGTCGATCTGCATGACCAGCGGCAGCTCGGTCATCAGCCAGGCGCGCTGTTCGCGCGGGCGGCGATGGGTGTAGGGATCGGGCGTGTAGGGCCAGGTGCCGAGCAGACTGTCGCTTTGGCCTCGTGCGACAGCTCGGCTGCCGTGCCCGCCCGGCCGGGCGCGGAGGTAGCAGACGTATGTGCCGATTCGCGGGTCGTAGAGCGCCTGGTTGGTGGTGTCACCGGTGAAGGGGAAGGGCGGCTCGGGGACTGCCTCCCAGTGCAGGCCGTCTTTCGAGCGACAGAGGTAGAGGTTGTTGCGGTGAATGTCGGTGTGACCCGGCTCGGTCGGTGCGTGGCGGCTTTCTTCCCAGAAGTGATTGTGGATGAGGTGCCCGAGCATCCAGTAGCGGTACCCCTCGGTTTCGTGCGGATCGACGAAGACCCTGCCCATCGTCCCAGCCATGACGATGTTGTTGTCGGTTCCCGTGCCGATGTCGATGAGGCCGACCGGCACGCGACGCCAGGTGAGCCCGTCGTCGCTGGCAGCCACGCGCATGATGAGCAGGGGGTCCGACAGGCCGTTCTCTTCGGAAGCGTCCAGCCACGTGGTGTAATAAAGGTAGTATCCTTCCTCCGCCTCGACGATGCTCGCGATCCACATCATGCGCTGCTCGTCGGGCGCGACGGGTTCGAGGACCATCTCGGCCTTGGCGGCGGTATGTGCCCGGAGAGTCACGCCCTCGGGCGACTCGACGAAGCGGTCGTCGATGAAAAGCTGCTTGCGGCCGCCGACGTCGATCGGAGTCCGGAGAGCTTCCTCGGCGGAGGTCGCCGAATTGCCGGTCCTGGCAGATGCAGTCAAGCCGTCACTAAGAACCCCGGTCAGGATTACCAGCACAGTTAGGGCTGAACCGATGCGATTCGAGCTTTGCGCCACGCATGAGCTCCTTGGTTAAGTTAGATGAGAAACGACATTGCATTTCATCCTATGCGAAATCCCCGCGCCTGTCGGCGCAAGTGCGATGCGCTGTCCCCGCCTCAGAGTTTCGATCCGGGATGTTGACGATTCCTGTGCTTTCGGCCAAGCTGCCGGTGAAGTCCGCGTATTTCAGAAGGACACCGACCGATGGGTAAACCGACGGATATTCGTGTCGAGTCAGCGGCACTCTATTTCCTGCCCGTTCAGACGCGCGTGCCCTTGAAGTTCGGCCACGAGACGCTGACCGAGGTGACGTGCGCGCGCGTCGCGCTGACGGTGCGCGACGGGCAAGGGCGGACGGCACAAGGATGGGGCGAAACGCCCTTGAGCGTGCAGTGGGTCTGGCCCGGCGCATTGCCTTACGCACAGCGTCACGAGGCGCTCCGGGCGTTCTGCGTCGAGCTCGCCCGCGCCTGGGCGGATTTCACGGAGGTCGGCCATCCGATCGAGGTGGGGCATGCCTTCCAGGCCGATGTGCTCGCGGGTTTGCTCGATGCACGAAACCGGGATCTGCCCAGCGGCGAGCGGATGCCGTGGCTCGCGGCCCTGGTCTGCTGCTCGGCCTACGACATCGCGCTGCACGACGCGTTCGGCCGACTGCACGACGTGCCGATCTACGCAACGTATCACAAGCAGTTCATGAACCGCGACCTGGCGGCCTTCCTCGAACCGGCCGACGACGCGGAAGTCAGCTTTGTCGGCCGCTATCCCGGCGACGATCTCGTGACCGACCCGCCGAAACGCTTGCTCGCGTGGCACCTCGTCGGCGGGGCGGACCCGGTGGACGGTTCGGAGCTTACCGGCGTCGAGCCCGACGACGGGTACCCCGTCCTGCTGGAGGACTGGGTGCGACGCGACGGGCTCAAGTGCCTCAAGATCAAGCTGCGCGGCCACGACGCCGCCTGGGATTACGATCGACTCGTGCGGGTGGGTCGCATCGCCATCGAACACGACGCGCTCTGGCTCAGCAGCGATTTCAACTGCACCGTGACCGATCCGTCCTACGTGACCGAGATCCTCGATCGGCTCATGGTCGAGCATCCGCGCCTCTTCGGGATGCTGCTCTATGTCGAGCAGCCTTTTCCCTACGAGCTCCAAGAGCATCGGATCGACGTGCACAGCGTATCGGCCCGCAAGCCCCTGTTCATGGACGAAAGCGCGCACGACTGGCACCTCGTGCGGCTCGGTCGCCGGCTCGGCTGGACGGGCGTCGCGCTCAAGACCTGCAAAACGCAGACGGGCGCACTGCTGGCAGCAAGCTGGGCACGCGCCCACGGCATGACGCTCATGGTCCAGGATCTGACCAACCCGATGCTCGCGCAGATCCCGCACGTACTGCTCGCGGCCTACGTCGGAACGATCGCCGGCGTCGAGACGAACGGGATGCAGTTTTATCCGGAAGCGTCCGCAGCCGAGGCGGCTGTCCACCCCGGCCTGTACACCCGGCGGGGCGGGTGCGTCGATTGGGCGACCCTCCAGGGCCCCGGTTTCGGGTACCGACTCGAAGAAATCCAACGCGCGTTGCCCGAGCCTGCCATAACGTGCGGCCGCTGAAGGCCCCGATGATCGAGGCGTCGCGCCGGGTTTGTCCGGGCGAACCTTGCGGTTAACATGTCGGCCGTTGATAAGACCGCCAGCGCGAAGCGGAAATCACACTCTAATGGCCAGCGAGGACGCGAGACGGTGATTACATTGGATACGCCCCAACGGACGTTTGCATCATTGCAGCCCAAGCTCGAGCGCTTCTGGGAATTGTCCGCCCGCAAGATCCGGCTCATTACCGAGCACTACGACCGCGCGCTCGGTTCGCCGGTCTACACGGAGCGCGGCCGCTATACGTCGCGCGGCTGGACGGAATGGACGCAGGGGTTCGAGTTCGGCTCCGCGCTGCTCCAGTTCGACGCGACGGGCGAGCAGGCTTTCCTCGAGCACGGCCGGGACCGCACGATCGAGGTGATGGCCCCGCACATCACGCACATGGGCGTGCACGATCACGGTTTCCACAACGTCAGCACCTACGGCCAACTGCTTCGCCTCATGAACGAAGGCAAGCTCCCCGAAGACCCCTGGGAGCGGCGGTTTTATGAACTGGCGATCAAATGCTCGGGCGCGGTGCAGGCCCGGCGGTGGACGCGGATCGAATCGGGCGGCGGGTACATCTACTCCTTCAATGGGCCGCACTCGCTGTTTGCCGATACCTTGCGTTCGTTGCGTGCCCTGGCGGTCGCGCATCGACTCGGGCACGTGCTCATGGGCGAGCACGATGAGCGGATCTGCCTCCTCGGCCGACTCGTCGAACACATGCGCACGACGACCGAGTATGTCGTCTACTTCGGGCGCGGGCGCGACGCCTACGACGTGCGCGGGCGCGTCGTACACGAAGCTATCTTTAACGTCAACGACGGCCGTTACCGTTGCCCGAGCACGCAGCAGGGCTATTCGCCGTTCAGCACGTGGACGCGCGGGTTGGCCTGGGTGATGCTGGGGATGGCCGAGCAGCTCGAGTTCTTGAAGACGGTTCCGGATGAGGCCCTGGCCGAGCTCGGAGGGCGGGCGGAGATCGAGTCCCTCGCGCGGGAGACAGCCCTGGCTACGTGCGATTTCTATATCGCCCACACGCCGACCGACGGCGTGCCCTACTGGGACACGGGGGCGCCGGGATTGGCAGCGATGGGCGACTACCTCGAGCGCCCGGCCGACCCTTTCAACGACCACGAGCCGGTCGACAGCTCGGCTGCCGTGATCGCCTCGCAGGGATTGTTGCGCCTGGGCCGCTATCTCGATGAAGCCGATTCGCCGGGCTCGGGCGCACGCTACACGCAGGCGGGGCTCGTCGTGCTCGATACGCTGCTCGACGAACCCTACCTGAGCACCGAGGCCGATCACCAGGGGCTGCTTCTCCATGCGGTCTACCATCGACCCAACGGGTGGGACCATGTCCCGGCCGATCGAAAGGTGCCCTGCGGCGAGTCCTGCATGTGGGGCGACTATCACGCGCGCGAGGCAGCGCTCTACGTGTGGAGAATGATCCGCGACGAACCCATCTGGACGTTCTGGGGCGGGTGAGTCGGAACACAG
>PWPN01000042.1 GCA_003557125.1 Phycisphaerae bacterium
GTTGAGGCCGTGGTTGCCGCCTTCCGGACCGTTGGGTATGAACACTTCGGGTATGCCTTCGTCGTTGGCGAACGGAACCCTCTGCCAATCGAGCCCGTCCCGGCTGACCACGAGTTTCAAAAAAGAGCAGTCAGAGGCCGAATACGGATAATCCCCTCGTCCGTGATGAATTTTCAGCCCGCCCAGCCAGAGCGAGCCGTACCGCCAGGCCGTCGAAGCGTAGTACTCGTCGAAGGGCGTCTCGCCGTCCCGCTCCGCGCCGGCCGGCAACAGCGCGATCCGCTCGATCCGGTCCGTATCGATCGGCACATCCAGGCCTTCCAGCCACATATAGGCGCGCGACCGGTAACCGTTGGCCCTCTGGTCGCCGGGCGTAAGTCGGAAAAACTTGAAGATGCCCAGGAAGCGATCTTCGAGCGGGTCGTAGGAGAAGAGCGTCACGTCACCCGGCCCAAAAACCGTCTTGCCATCCTGGTGGATCGTGGTGCTGCTCGTGTCGCCTTCGCCGGCGAATGCACTGAAAATCTGCCGGCCGCGCTCCCACTGCCTGCCGTCGCGCGAACGCACGTAATAGATCCCCTCGCGATCCAGGCCGAAGTTCGCATAGAACAGCCAGCCCTGGTAGGGATACTCCGAGTCCCGCTCGTCATAGTGGCATGTAAACAGGTCGAACCCCGTCCGATGCTCGAAACCCGGCTCGGGTTCGAGGTCCATATCGAAAGTGACGGGAATCAGCTGGTGGGCATGATTCTGGTCCCAATGCAGGCCATCCGATGATGTCGCCTGGCCCATGCGGAAGCCATCGGCGCTGCGATGGAGCAGGTACATCACGTACTTTTGGAGGCGGGTGTCGTAGACGATGGTTCCCCACGCCTGCAACCCCTCGCCGTGGCCCGCTACGATGAACGGTCGCTGCCCGTCGTGATCCTTGACCGGTTGACGAAGCGTACGTCTTAAATCGACCTTTGATTCGATCAGATAGTCATCGACGAAAAGCTGGGGATCGTCCCGGGCAACCGTGACCGGCTCCACGGCCCCCTGACAGGGTACGGGGTTCGTCACGAGGCCGACGACCAACAGGCCGACGCTCGAAAGCGCGGTCAGCAAGGATCGCATAGGGTTAGCTCCTGCATTCATCGCGGTCGGCGGCGGTGGCGGTCGGCAGCGGTAGTTTTGTCGCCCTCCCGAAACTGATATGATGCGCGGCCAGCAGGGTTTTGTCTCCCCTTGGCCGATCGGACTGCCCAAACACCAACGCGGATGCTATGGGCGGGCCTGTGGAATCGGAGCGAGCGACACGATGAGAAAAGCACCATCAAGAACGTATTATTTTTTTGCAGGAGTATTGACCTCCCTGTGCGCCGTAGGCTGCGCACCCAGCCTGGAGGAACGGGCCGGCCAACGTCTGCCAAGACGGACCGGGATGACCGTCACAGCGGGTATCGAGGAATGGCAAGTGATCCAGCGCGACGCTGCGGATGAGGGCACCATCCGATTCAATGGCACGAGCGATCGCGACGGCGAGGTCTGGGCACGCGTGCTGCGATACATCCGTCCCATCCCGGAACTTGCATGGAGCCACGTCGGAACAGCAACAGCTGGAAACTTTACCGCAACGATCACGAAAATCCCCACAGGCGGACCCTACACCATCGAGCTGCGGATTGGTGCGCCCGATCCCGATACTTTCGGAACCCGCGTCGAAAACATCGTCGTAGGCGATCTGTGGATCCTGGCCGGTCAGTCGAACATGCACGGATGCGGGCGGATGCGCAACGCAGCCACCGAATCGCCCCTCGTCCGCACCTTTGCAATGAATGACCGCTGGGCAATCGCTTCCGAGCCCCTTCATTGGCGCGTCGTGTCGATCGACCCCGTCCATTACGAAACGGCTTCTCAGCAGGAGCACGAGTGGGCCGGCCTTGGAGTTCGCCCCGAAGTGGGAGCGGGACTGGGCCTGCCATTCGGCAAGGCGCTGGCTGAAGCTGTCCAAGTACCGATCGGACTCATTCCGTGCGCGCAGGGCGGGACTTCCATGGATCAGTGGAGCCCGGCCTTGAAGGACCAGGGCGGCCAGTCGCTCTACGGAGCGATGTACCGCCGTTTCCAAGCCGTCGGCGGACGGGTACGGGGCGTACTCTGGTACCAGGGCGAATCGGATACGCGCGAAGACAGTGCCGAGACTTATGAAGAGAAACTCCGAGAATTCATCGAGGCTGTGCGCCGCGACTTCGACAACCCGCACTTGCCCTTCTACATGGTCCAGCTCGCGCGTACGACCGGATCGAGACACGCCGGCGGCTGGATGCATGTGCGGGAAGTGCAACGACGGCTGGGCCAGGAACTGCCTCATGTCGCAACAGTTGCAGCCATCGATCTGGAACTCGATGACCAAATCCACATCGGCACGGTCGGCCTGAAGCGCCTTGGCCGGCGACTCGCCAACGTCGCCCGTCATGACCTGTTCGGCGATCCGCTCGTCACCACCGGTCCGCGGGTCGCGTCCGTCACGTTCGCCGACGCTCCCTTGTACAACCGCATCATCGAAAACAGCGCCGTGCGCATCACGTTCGAGAACGTTAACGGACGACTGTGGCCCGACCGCCATATCGCCGGCTTCAGTCTGCGCAATGAACAGGGCGAGGTCATAGCCGAGTTCTTCGACGTCCGGGTCGACCCGGATGACTACGCAAGGGTATTGTGCCTGGCCGGTCAACCCATTCCACCCGATGCAAGGCTCTGGTACGGTTATGGCCTGAACCCTTACTGCAACCTTACGGACGACGAGGACATGGCTGTGCTGGCTTTCGGGCCGATGACGATCCAGCCCAAACCTTAGTATCCCTTAATACGAGATGACAGAGGATAACCATGGCCAGCGACCGCGCCGGATCATCCCATGAAAACCATGCCACCGAGTCGATTCCCCAGGTGGAACGAACCCCCGCGAGCACATCCTCGCTCGCCCAGTACGCCGAGGACTGGCTGCTTCCCGGCGCCCATGACCGCTACGCGGTTTCACGCGAACCGAATCGCTACCGCCATTGGGCTCATGAAGAAAAGCTCGTCGGACGCTGGCTGCGTTCATGTTCCCCGGGAGCGTTGGTTCTCGATATGCCATGCGGCACGGGACGTTTCACCGAGCTCGTCCATTCCTGCGGGCATCGGCTGATCTCGGCGGATTTGTCGTGGCAGATGGTCCACTTCGCAAGTCGCCAGGCCCCGGCAGGTTTTCATCACGTCTGCTGCGATCTGGCTGCCCCCGGCCTGAAGGATGCAAGCGTTGATATGGTGCTCCTCTGGAGGCTCTTTCATCATTTCCGCACGGATGAGGATCGGCGGACGGCCTTGGCCCAGGCGCGACGGCTCGCCCGGCGCTACGTCATCCTCTCCTACTACAACCGCCACTGCCTGACGTACTGGGCCCGTCGGTTTGTTCGTGGGATGTTGCGCCGGCCCCCCAAATGCCGCGGCGCCATCTGGACGTCGAAATTAATCGCATTGGCAACCGAGGCCGGGCTCCGGCCTGTCGAGATTCATCACTATCGACCCGGCATTTCGATCAACAGCGCCGCCTGCTTTGCCGTCGCATGAGGATGATCCAGAAGTGCCCCCAGCCGTATTCAGGATCGTCCATCGAACAATTGCCGCACTTACGCTAGATTGGCCCGCGTGTCGACCACCACATCCTCCGGACTGGATGTTTCCAGGACGATCCATCCGTCGTAACCGATCTCCTGCAACGTCGCAGCGACAGCGGGCCAATCGATCTGACCGCTCTCCCCGAGTCGGGCACGCCCCTCTTTGAAATGCACCTGGCAAATCCGCTCGCCCCCTAAAAGCCGTAACTCCTTGATCGCGTCGTGCCCGGCTGTGACGCCTGAGTTGAACACGTCGTAATAGACCTGAACCGATGTGGAACCCACCGCGTCGATAATTTTCAAATGGTCCTCGGCGCTGAGGTAACTTTCGATCCCAAGCACGACGCCTGCTTTCTCGGCTCGCGGTGCCAACTCCTCCAGCACCTCGGTCACGCGCCGCATGTCGTCCTTATTCTCGGCCTTCAGCTCGCCATCCCCGAAAAACGCCAGCAGAATACATTTCGCTCCTAGTCTGGCAGCCACCGGAATCGTGTCCGCGACCCAGAGCGCCGCCCGTGGCTCGGACATGAGAGGCACCCTGTTAAGAACCCCCATCGCAACCGACGGGATAGCCAAACCCGACTCGCGGGCAGCCTGCTTATACTTCTCCTGCATCTCCGGCCGGCGCAACCAGAGGTTATTGTCAACCGTGCCGACGCTCACTTCGACACCATCCAGACCGATTGTCGCAGCCAGCTCGAAAGCCGTCGGGTCCAAGCGCCGCATCGACTGGTCGAACATGCCCACCTTGACCGGCGACCGCCGAGGGACCGCCGACTCCGCACGGACTTTCATCGCAAGGCCGACCGCCGCCGCCCCTGCCCCGACCAGGCACTCTCTTCGCGTTGGCATCATGACACATCCCTCTTGTTGGACTCATCATCCTCACATGTTCTTCCCCAAAAGCGTATCTTACTCAGGTGGGCAGATCATATCGTACCCACCCCATAGCCAAACGGCGTTCCCCATGAATCCTGCCGTCGCTTGCCGCCTTGAGTGGAAATCCGCTCAACGGGCCCTTCCAGCTGACCGATAAAACAGGCAAGTGAAACTCGACAAGCGCTACATCATGCTGTAGCGCAAAAGTTCAACATAATATCGGACTCGCATGACAACGATTCGATCACTCTATCGATTGGCCCGCGATCTTTCCGTGAATCTCCAGATCACGCCTGGACGCCGACAACGCTGGGCAAGATCCTTGACCGATCGTATCGTCATGCCGGATACCTGCCAAACCGGGCATAGCCCGACGAACCCCGAGACGGTTGAGATCGGCAAATGGTTTCGGTGGGGATTGGGAGGCTCGGGGACCCATGCCACCCTTCGAGGATCCGAGACTGTACCAAGCGGCCAAACGGCATTCTGGCTCAAGTGGTGCCCGAAACTGACCGCTGCCGAGTTCGACGTCAGCTATCGCCGTATGCAATGCTGGCGTTCGCTGCACCCGGAACTTGCGGATCAAGTCCCCCCTACAATCGCCTATCTTGCCGACGAACAACTCATCCTCATGGAAGCTCGGCCGGGACGCCCGCTCAGCACAGCCTGGTGGGAGGTCGCCGATCGATCGCACCTCAAAGATCAGTTGGAAACGACGGTCATGAAAATCGGAGCATGGCTTCGTGATTTCGGCCGAGGTCGAGATACCTACGGATCGGAAATCACCCCCCTTCTCGGCGACCATGGCCGCATCGACACAGCCGGACATCTCCGCGTCGATGCAAGGCATCAAATCGAGTGCCGTATACTGCAGGCAGAACAGGCCGCTGACCAACTCGCACGCGATGGCCTAAGCGTGGCCTCCCAATGGGCCGATCGTTTCGACCTGGATGCGATCGTGGCCTCGTTCCATAACGACGAGCCCGGCGGCTTCATGCACGGCGACATGAAACCGGACAACGTTTTGATCGATGGCGACGACTTCACGGTCATCGACTGGTGGATGACACCCTCCGTCAGTTGGCCCTTACCGGATGCGGCCATTTTCGCAACGGCGCTCACGACCCAGGCCCCTGGACCTCTTGGTCATGCACTGCTGACATGCTTCCTGGACGCATATTTGCAGAATGGAAATGAACACAACCTGCAGGCGATGGATTTGATCGGCACCATCTGGTTGCTTTGCATGACTGCCGTCGCATCACGACGGGGGATTGTCGCGCGAATGCTCACCCGAAAGGAATCCGAGCAGCTCGTTCGTCGCGCAGTCAGCCAATCGGTTCTTGCAGCAAACCAGAAGGCTGCATGAGCATTGCAAGCGAATACATGAATTGCTCTTCCTAAACCGGAAAACAATCGTTGCAAGGGAGATGACAATGGCAGTTCTGGAATCGAATGAAAGCGTCCTCGCACTCCCGCCCGTCGCTACGCGATGGCAGTCTCGGGAGGTCGCGCAGACGTACGACCGTAAGCGGTTTTCGAGCTTCCTCGGCCGATTGTTTAATTATCTTTCACGCAGAGCCCTCTGCCGGGCCTTGACATCGATACAGGGCGAGCTGGATACCGTGCTTGACCTTCCCTGCGGCACGGGACGCGCCACCGAAATCGTCCGCCGATTCAGTTCCCGCGTGACGGGCGCGGACATCTCATGTGCCATGATCGCTGAAGCTGCACGTCGGCTAGGCTCATCCGGTCGGTCTTGCTTTGTGTCCGCCAATGTCACTCGTCAACCATTCCCGGACGATGCATTTTCGTGCATCACGTCGATACGCTTCATGATGCATCTCGACGATGCGACGCGTCGCGCCGCGCTGCGCGAAATGGCACGCGTCGCCAGCCGATACGTCGTCGTGGAGTATGGCTACACAACGGCCTGGTTACGGCTTCGTCGTGCGATGAAATGTCGAATGCTGACGCTCTTCGGGAAAAAGACGAGTTTCGTCCGGGCCGTGCCGTGGGAGTCCATCCAGGCCGACATCGATCAGGCGGATCTCGAATTGCTCCGCGCCTATCCGACCGCGCGAGGCCTGTCCGAATCGATCATGCTCGTGCTTAAAAAGCGGTAACCCAGACCCGCCTCATGCGACCGTCCAGGTCTCCGGGCCATCGAGCAGTTTCTGAAGGTCGGCAGGCCCCTTCTCCTTTTTGATCCTTCGGACCTGATTGTTGATGAGCTCGTCATAGACGGGCGCGTCGATCGCACGAAATACCCCGATCGGCTCGGGATAGTCGGGATACTGCAAACGACTCAGCAGAAAAGCCAATGCCGGCGAGACTGACTTTTCATCGTGAATGAGCAGGTCATAAACGCTCGCACCGTTACGGCCGAGGTGAACGACCTCCGGATGATAATCCCGCCCCAGACGGATCCCCCGGTCGAGCTCCTTTCCGAAAATGAGCGCTTTGCCATGTTCGAGCTCGACGATGTTGTCGGCGCGCACGTCGCGATCGGTGGCGTGCCGGAAAGCTCCGTCATTGAAGATATTGCAGTTCTGGTAGACCTCCAGAAACGCAATCCCCTTGTGAGCAGCCATCCTTTTGATCATCGTTCCGAGGTGTGCCGGGATCATGTCGACCGAACGCGCGACAAACGTCGCCTCGCAACCGATAGCCGCTGAGCAGGGACTGATCTGCGCTCCAACCGAGCCGTAGGGCGTCGAGATCGTTTTCTTATTGATCTCGGAGGTGGGCGATACCTGCCCTTTCGTCAACCCGTAGATCCGGTTATTGAGCATGATGATCTTGATGTTGAGGTTCCGCCGGAACGCGTGCAACAAATGATTGCCTCCGATCGACAGCCCGTCCCCATCGCCCGTAATGACCCAGATATCGAGA